>NZ_BAABFB010000076.1:0-950 GCF_039540555.1 Rhodococcus olei
CCTGGCCGCCGGCATCGGCGGCACCGCGACGCTCCAGGCTGCCCTCCGGCACGCCCCCGGCCGCCGCGGCCCACGCCGCCGCTCGTTCCGCGTGGGGGACCGCCTCCTGCACCCGCACGGATAGACCGACCACCCGTGCCGCCGCCGCGCAGGGGGGCGGCGGCGGCCGCGGCCGGTGGGCGGGGCCCGGGTGACGCCGCGACCATGCGGGTTGGTCGGGACGACCGGTTCCACGGGGACCCCGCGCGTCCGCCTCGGCGTTGTGCGGGCGAACCGTGTCGAACGCCCCGGGTGGACGCCGGTCTGTGTCGCGTGAGGTGGCGCGGTCGCCACGCCCCGGTACACGTCACAATGACGGTCGAATCGGAGGACCTGCGGTGGGAGCGGCTCGCGCCGTGGATCCTCGGGTGGGACCCGCTCGACGACCCCGACACCGCCCTGCGCCACTGGGCCGACGGACTACACGCCGCCGCCGAGCTCGACCCACACGTCCTCTGGCGCCCCCGACTCTCGACACCTTCACCGCCCCCACCGGCCACGGCATCGACCTCCCGGAACGCGGCGCGAGGTGCGCGATCGCCGCATACGCGCACCTTCGACCCCATGGACCCCCGCGTGACGTACCTGACGTCACGCTCCCTCCTCGAGGAATGAAGAGACGTTCGAGTGGCGCCCAAGCGCGCCCCGGGATAGAAACAATGTGTGATACCAGTCACATTCGTGTGACGGTGAGGTGCAGCTGTCATGCGTGCGGCGGCCCCGCGTCGACCCGATCACTCCGTTTCGGGGCCGGCCGGGACCGGTGCCTCGCGCGTGGACGTGGCGGGAAGGGGTTCGGGTGAGCACACCGACCAATCGAGTGTTGTTCGTCGGGAGCCCCGACGCCGACGAGGTGGCGCAGTGGGCGGCGCTGCGCGGATGGGCGATGCAGCAGGGCTTCGAGTGCACCC
>NZ_BAABFB010000077.1:0-14131 GCF_039540555.1 Rhodococcus olei
CGAGACCCGCGCCCGTATCTACCGACGTGCCTCTACCGCGTCACTAACCTCATGAACCGCAACAGCTAGCCGGCCTTCTCGCGTTCCTCGCCGGTGAAGACGGCGGTCGGGTCCCCGATCAACCCGGCCGCCCGGGCCCGCTCGTAGTCCTGCAGGTCCTCGATCGCGGTGCGGGCGAACACCTGCTGCTCGGTCGAGGCCATCTGCGCCCGGCCGCGGCCGACGAACGTCACCGTCCACGACAGGATCGTGGAGAACTTGCTGCGGAAGCCGACCAGGTACATCAGGTGGACCACCAGCCACATCACCCAGCCGATGAAACCGGTGATCTCGAGCTTGCCGACCTTGGCGACCGCGCTGAACCGGGAGATCGTCGCCATCGATCCCTTGTCGAAGTACTTGAACGGGTGCCGGGCCTCCGGTGGTGACCCCGCGATCCCGGCCTTGATCTCCTTGGCCACGTGCTTGCCGCCCTGCATCGCGACCTGCGCCAGGCCGGGCAGGTTGTCGAGGGCCATCATGTCGCCGATCACGTAGACGTTCGGATGGCCGGGCAACGACAGATCCGGGTTGACGTGTACCCGGCCGGACCGGTCGATCTCGGCGCCGGACTGTTCGGCGAGCTGCTTGCCCAGCGGACTCGCCTGGACGCCCGCCGACCACACCTTGCACTGGCAGTCGATCCGCCGCTCCGTGCCGTCCTTGTCCTTCACCGTGAGCCCGTCGGCGTCGAGGTCCACGACCATCGCGTTCGGCTGGATCTCGACCCCCATCTTCTCGAGGCGGGACGCCGCGTTCGCGCTGAGTTTGCCGCCGTAGACCGGCAGCACGGTCGGGGCCCCGTCGAGCAGGATCACCCTCGCGTCGCGGGGATCGATCCGGCGGAACGCGCCGGCGAGGGTGCGGTTCGCCAGTTCGGCGATCTGACCGGCCAGCTCGACCCCGGTGGGTCCGGCGCCGACGACGACGAACGTCAGCAGCCGCCGGCGCTCCTCGGGATCGTCGGACAGTTCCGCCTCCTCGAACGCGCCGAGGATGCGACCGCGCAGCTCCAGCGCGTCGTCGATCGTCTTCATGCCCGGTGCGTACTTGGCGAAGTGGTCGTTGCCGAAGTACGACTGGCCGGCGCCGGCGGCGACGACCAGGCTGTCGTACTCGGTGACGGTGTCGCGGTCGAGCAGCCGGGAGGTCACGGTGCGGGCCTCGAGGTCGATGCTGCGCACGTCACCGAGCAGCACGTGCGCGTTGTGCTGTTTGCGCAGTACCAGCCGCGTCGCCGGGGCGATGTCGCCGACCGACAGGATGCCCGTGGCGACCTGGTACAGCAGCGGCTGGAACAGGTGGTGTGTCGTGCGGGCCACGAGGGTGACCTCGGCGTCGGCGCGTTTGAGCTCCTGGGCGCAGAACAGGCCGCCGAAGCCGGACCCGATGATGACGACGCGGTGACGGGGCGAATCCACGGACGTGACGCTCATGTGCACACTCCTCGAGCTGCAGTCGACGACAGTGTTCACGCTAGTACCGCGGCCCCGACCCGGCCTGGTGAGCGCGGGATCGGTGGCGTGTCGCGGGGCCGGTGAATCTCACACGCGGGAAATCTCACGTCCGACCGGTTGGCAATGTGAGCAAACCGTGTGATTACCTTGGCTTTAACTATTGGTAACACCTACGAGTACTCGAGGAGGGCTGTCGCGGTGAGTGTGCAGGTCCGTGAGCGTGTGGACAACTACTTCGACCAGGTCGTGCGGCGGAACGCCGGTGAGCCGGAATTCCACCAGGCTGTCGCCGAGGTCTTCGAATCGCTCACGGTCGTGCTCGAGCGGCACCCCAACTACGCCGACGGCGCGTTGATCGAGCGGCTCTGCGAGCCGGAGCGCCAGATCATCTTCCGTGTCCCGTGGCAGGACGATCAGGGCCGGGTGCACGTCAACCGCGGCTTCCGGGTGCAGTACAACAGCGCACTCGGCCCCTACAAGGGCGGCCTGCGCTTCCACCCCAGCGTCAACCTGGGCATCGTGAAGTTCCTGGGCTTCGAGCAGATCTTCAAGAACTCGCTGACCGGCCTGCCGATCGGCGGTGGCAAGGGCGGCTCCGACTTCGACCCCAAGGGCAAGTCGGAGGGCGAGATCATGCGCTTCTGCCAGTCGTTCATGACCGAACTGCAGCGCCACGTCGGCGAGTACACCGACGTCCCGGCCGGCGACATCGGAGTCGGCGGCCGTGAGATCGGTTTCCTGTTCGGCCAGTACAAGCGGCTGACGAACTCCTACGAGTCCGGCGTCCTCACGGGCAAGGGCCTGACGTGGGGTGGTTCGATGGTCCGCAAGGAGGCCACCGGCTACGGCGCGGCCTACTTCGTCGCCGAGATGATGAAGTGCGCGGGCACCAGCCTCGACGGCCGCCGGGTCGTGGTGTCGGGTTCCGGCAACGTCGCGATCTACGCGATCGAGAAGGTGCACCAGCTCGGCGGCACCGTCGTCGCCTGCTCCGACTCCTCCGGGTACATCGTCGACGACCGGGGCATCGACCTCGACCTGCTCAAGGAGATCAAGGAGGTCCGCCGGGGCCGCATCTCCGAGTACGCCGACGAGCGCTCCGACGCCGAGTTCGTCGCGGCGGGCAACATCTGGAACGTGCCGTGCGACGTCGCGCTGCCGTGCGCGACCCAGAACGAGCTCGACGAGTTGTCCGCGAAGACCCTGGTGAACAACGGGGTCAAGGTCGTCGCCGAGGGCGCGAACATGCCGACGACGCCGCAGGGCATCGCGGTGTTCCGGGATGCCGGCGTCGCGTTCGCGCCGGGCAAGGCCGCGAACGCGGGCGGTGTGGCCACGTCCGCGCTGGAGATGCAGCAGAACGCCTCGCGGGACTCCTGGAGCTTCGACTACACCGACGAGCGTCTGTCGAAGATCATGAGCGACATCCACCACCGCTGTGTCACCACCGCCGAGGAGTACGGCAAGCCGGGCGACTACGTGCTCGGCGCCAACATCGCCGGCTTCGTGAAGGTCGCCGACGCGATGTTCGCGCTCGGCGTGATCTGACGCGGCCGCGGACACCACCCACAGATACGACGAAGGCGCCGGGCACTTGCCTGGCGCCTTCGCGTTCGTCAGGTGTGTCTGCCGTGGTCAACCCCGCTTTTTGGTAGGTGTAAGGGGCAGACGTACGACATTTCGGACTCTATTCTAGGGGATGTTCCTTGACGGTTCACGACCCGATCGGGGCCGTCTTCCCGCTGTCGGTGTGGCACATCACCGACTTATCGGAGTAGGAGCCCCACCATGAAACTCCACAAGGCCGCGGCGCTGTCCGTGGCCGTTGTTGCGGCGATGGGTGTCGGCGCTGGCACGTCGTATGCCAGTTCGGTTCCGGCGCAAGGTGACAGCGGGGTCGGCTACACGACCTCGATCCTGCCCGATGGGCGTTCGGTGGCAACCGTGCTGAACTCCGGGGCGTTCCGAATGGTGTCCGGCGGGACCGCGGTCGACGTCGTCGACGGCGCGGGCACCGCACTGACCCGAATCCCGCTCGCGTACAGCGTGGGTGGCGTCGCGGTCCCGGTCTCCGCCACGATCGGCGGCAGCGGTCGCGAGCTGATGTTGACGCCGCAGGCGCCGCCGGTCGGCGTGCACCCGGCGTACAGCGAGGCGGCCTACCAGAACATGATCGTGCAGATCGAGAAGGGCTGGCTGAACGGCGGCCAGCTGGAGGCGAACACGGGCGCCGCGATCGGCCTGGTCGCCGGCTGTGTTCTGTTCCTGTTCGTCGGGTGCCCGCTCGGGGCCGCGATCGGCGGCGTGATCGGCGCCGTCAACGGCGTCGTGCGGGCCAATCCGGACGCCCAGCCCGCGGTGTTCGCGTTCATCGCCACGCTGCCCTGACCGACCCGGTCACGGCGTGGGCCCGGTCGTGCGACTCACGAGGTCGTAGGCCGGGTTCAGCGCTGCCGCCCCACGGACCTCGGTGCCCGCCCCCGAGGTGTACCGCTGGGTGGTGGTCATGGATTCGTGCCCGAGCATCCGCATCAGGGTGTAGACGCTGACGTTCTGGTCGGCCATCGCGGTGGCAAAGGTGTGCCGGAGCTGGTGCACCAGAGCGCCTTTCGCTCGATCCCCGTTGATCCCGGCGCGTCGGTAGGCACGTTCGACGCGGTACTGCAGGGTGCCGCGGGTGATCCGGGTGCCGTCGCGGCCCACGAACATCGGGTCCGCGGCGGAGAACCGTTGCCACGGACCGGCATCCGCGCGTCTGCGCGTCGTCGCGGGGAACCGTTCGGCCCGGCTGGCGAGGTAGTCGCCGAGCACGTCCACGACGACGGGTTCGACCGTGACGACGCGCTGCTTGTTGCCCTTGCCGTGGACGTGGATGACCTTCGCGCGCCCGGGCCCGGCGCCGGAGGCGTCGCGCAGATCGCCGAGGTCGATCGCGATCAGCTCGGCCGAGCGCAGGCCGGTGAGCAGTCCGGTCAGGATCAGCGCGAGGTCGCGTTCGGGCCAGGCGCGCGCGCCCTCGTCGGGGGCCTGCAGTGTTCGGACGAGGCGTTCGACGGCGTCGGCGTGGAAGGCCTTGGGAACGGTCTTCGGCGCCTTCGGGCGCAGCACCGACGACATCGGGTTGGCGACGATCGCGTCGGCGGCGAACAGGAAGTCGCACAGCATGTTCCAGGTGGACCAGCAGCGGCGGATGGACGCGGGCTGGCGGGTGTCCGCGAACTCGGCGAAGGCCGCGCGCATCGTCGCCTTGTCGATGACGTCGGGAGTGAGCAGGCCCGGGGACGTTCCGGCGGCGTGGGCGAGCGAGTCGGCGACGGCCCGGTAGTCCTGCCGGTAGGCGCGGAGGGTGTTCGGGGACGGCTTGGCGGTGCTGCGGTAGACGAGGAACTCCTCGAACCAGTCGTGCAGGAATTCGGTCACGTGTTCGATTGTGCCGGATGGGGCGCACGGGTCGCGAGTGGCTCCGGTGCTGCCCGGCTCCGGGTGGCCCGGTTGGGCTGTTCGGTCGCGCCGGGCCGGCTGTTGACGTTCGTCAACGTGCGGGTGGAGGGGTCGTAGGATCGGCGCGTGGACCACGAAACACGGGGCTACCGCTACTCGTTCGTCACATCGGTGACACCGCCGGGGGTCGAGGACCGGGTGCGCGCGGAGCTCGGCGCCGTATTCGACGACCACGGACCGCTGCAGGTGGTCACCGCGACCACCGACGGGCATCGCGGATACGCCGCGGGCATCGACCTCGTGGCCCGGCTCGCCGAGCTCGGTGTCGACGTGGAACGTACGCAGCCGGACCTGGTGGACCGCAGGCTGATCGCGCAACGCGCCGGCTGCACCCGGCAGGCCGTGGCGCTGTGGGTGACCGGCCGTCGTCACGTCGGTGATCCGTTCCCGCTGCCGTTCAACCTGACGTTGGGGCAGACGTGGCTGTGGAGCGAGGTGCACGCCTGGCTCCGCCGGCGGGGGATCGACGTCGACGACAGCGCCGCGATCCCGACGATGCGCGACCACATGCGGGTCGACTCGCACATCGCGCACCGGAGGGAGGAGTACCGCGCGATCGCAGCCGCGGCTCGGCGCAGCTATGGCTGACGGGCTATGCGTGGGTCTGTGGCCATCCCGATGCGTCGAACACGGCGACCGGATCGAGATAGTCACGCCAGTGCGTCACCTTGCGGTCGGTGATGGTGACGATGGAGACGAAGCGGTTGTCGTAGGGCCGGCCGGTCTGGACGGACGTGCCGTGCACCTCGTACTCGAGGACGACGACCGAGGCGTCGCGGTCGTGGTGGACCCGCAGATTGTCGGCGCTGCGCAGCGACATGTAGTCGCCGTAGCCGCTGTAGAGGTCGGCGATGTTCTGCCGTCCTTCGACCCGGCGTGGATATCCCGGCACGGAGATGACGTACTCGAAGACCACATCGTCGGCGAGCAGGTCGAAATAGTCCTCCCCGTCGACCAGACCCGCCAACCCCTCCTTGACGATGCGGAAGAACGGGCTGTTCGCCCCGAACGGGGAGTCGTCACTGACGGACTTGCTCATCGGGCCTCTCCTCTCCAGGTGTGGGCGTTGAGTGCGGTGGGTGCTCGGTGGCTCATGACTCGATGATCGGCGCCCAGGTTGAGCGAATCCATGTGTACTCGGCTCATTGTCGTGTCTGATTCGCTGCGGATCGACCGATCTTCGCGGTCTCGCAATCCGGACCGAAACCGAGTCTGTTGTCACAAGACGAGGGCGGTGGCACGGCCCATGGCTCCGCCGGTGCCTGTGATCACGCAGATCTTTCCCGCAAGCCGATCTGGCATCTCGGTGTCCTTCCTCGACAATGGCGAGCGTCGGTTGTCCACTTTGTACATGCCGTGAGCAGCAGGAGGAAGGGATGAACACCGAAGCAATCGTGCGTGTGTCGTCGGTGATTCCGGCCTGCCGAGCGAAGGACCGCGCTCGGGCCGCCGTCGACCGTGTTTCGGTACCGGGCCTGGCGTCCGCTGTATCGGTCCGCGCTCGAGCCGCCGGCGTGACGCTCGCCGCACCAACCGCAGCACCGTACGGACACCGAACAATCCAGCAGAGGGACACGTACACCATGACCGATATCGAGATCGAGACGCCGGCCGGGTCCATCGATGCCGTACTCGAGGTTCCTTCCGGGGAGGGGCCGTGGCCGGGCGTCGTCGTCATCCACGACGCGTTCGGGCTCCGTGCGCCCCATCGCGAGATCGCGCGCCGGATCGCCGACGCCGGCTTCCTCGCGGTGGCCCCCAACCTGTTCGCCCGCGGTGGGGTGATCCGATGCATGCAGAAGGTCATGAGCGACCTCATGGCCTACGAAGGCCGGAGCTTCGACGACATCGCAGCGGCACGTGAACTGTTGACGTCCCGGCCCGACTGCACCGGCGCGATCGGTATCGCCGGATTCTGCATGGGTGGCGGATTCGCCCTGGTCGCCGTCACCAAGGGGTTCGCGGCATCAGCACCGTTCTATCCGCCGCCACTGCAGAGCAAGTACGCCGAGATCGTCGACGGCGGCTGCCCTGTCGTTGCCAGTTTCGGAGAACGCGACAGACTCAACCGAAACAGCGGCAGACGACTCGAAGAAGTGCTGACACAGAAGGGAATTCCGTACGACGTCAAGACATACCCCAAGACGGGGCACAGCTTCGCCGACCGTGCCCCCGTGCAGGCGTTGGCCCGTGTCACCGGTTTCGGTGAGAACAAGGAAGCAGCAGAGGACGCCTGGCAGCGGGTCTTCGGCTTCTTCAACCAGCATCTGCGGTGATCGTCGATGTGCTGACGGCCCGTGCCCGGATCGGGTGCGCGACTTCCTGCCACCAACCACCAGAACGCCCCGGCCCTGCCGTTTGACAGCGAATTTCGGCGCCTGCTTGACTTCGGCTGTGCGGGCGGAGAAGTCGGATCTACGTCGAGAGGCCGGTCAGCGGACGCGCGACGGCCTGCTGACCGCTGCCGTGGAGTTGCTCGCAGTGCGGGGGCAGGAGGGGGTGACTCTCCGTGAGATCACGGAGAGCGCCGGCGTGAACGTCGCCGCGGTGAGCTATCACTTCGGGTCGCTGAAGGGGCTGTGCGACTCGGCGATCGAGTACGCGTTGGAGCGGTACCTGGATGCACAGGTCCAGGAGCTCGTGTCCTTGGAATCGTCGTCCACGCTGCAGGAGTTGGCCGCCGCATTCGCCCGCCCGATGGTGCGCGCGCTCGCGGCGGGTGGGTCGGAGTTGGCGACCATCCGGACCGTGGCGCGCGTCGGGATCGATCCACCACAGGGATGGGAGCGCCTGGCCGGCAAGTTCGAGCAGGCCCGCCGGGAGGCGGTTCGCGTGCTGGCGGTGTGCCTTCCCGGTGTCGACGAACAGGAGTTGGTCTTCCGGACGCGGTGTGCGGCAGGACTGCTGAACTGGCTCGCATTGGCACCCATCGGCGCCGAGTTGGCCGCCACACCCGCGGACGACGTCGAGCGGCAGCTCGTCCCGGTGGTGGCCGGAGCGTTCCACGGGTACCCCTGAAATCGGGCCGACCTGGGCACACGGAGTCGGTGTCACAATTAATTCAAATGTTTGCTTGACAAGGTTCGAGCGGGGTCGCAGTCTTGATTCGAGCATTTGATTTCTTCGTGAGAAGGGGAGAGTGCGATGACCACCGACGCAGAGGCCGTGGTCCGGGCCGCGTACAAGGCGGCCGAGGGCAGCACCCTGGACGTCCAGGGGTTCATGGATCTGTTCACCGAGGACGGCGTGTTCAACAACGTCGTCGCGGGCGAGATCTACCGGGGCGAGCATCTGGGCGATCTGCTGGTCTTCATGAGCAAACTGGCGCCCGACGTCCACCGCGAGCTTCATCGGTTCCACGTCCTCGGCGACATCGTCGCCGTCGAGCTGACGATCCAGGGCACCGTCACCGGGCCGTTCGCGACACCGGCCGGCGTCGTCGAGCCGACGGGCGCCGAACTCGCCATCCCGACCGCCGATTTCTGGTACGTCGAGGACGGGAAGGTCAAGGAGTTCAACTGCTACGTCGGCCTCAGCGTCATGCTCGCCCAACTGGGTGTGCAGCCGGACTTCGCCGGCGCCGTCACGGCGACCTGACCGATCCGGCGTCGACCCCGCCGGGATTCCGATGGGCACGAGGCGAACTCGCCGGAGGCGGCCGGATGCGCCGTGCCGTCTCGAACGGCCGTCGGGGCGGCCCCGTGAACGAATCCGGACGTCGAACCCCGGTACTCGGTCACGATGACGGTGGGTCGAGCGCCACCCTCCGAACGAACGACGGCGACCACCCGACAGGACTGGACTCACCATGGCGAAACACCCCGCCGACCTCATGCGAGTCAACCTCCTCGAGGTCTTCAACGAACCCGACCGGGCCCGGCGGGCCGCGGTCATCGCGGACAACTATGCCGACGATGTGGTGTGGCACGAGCCGGACCGGATTGTCCGCGGGCGCACGGGCTTCGAACTCCGCGCCGACGAGTTGCGTGCCGAGAACCCGGACTGGGTCTTCGAGGCCGCAGGCGTCGCGTCGGGTCTCGACGACATCGGTCACCTCGCCTTCCGCTACGGGCCCGCCGGCAGGCCGGTGGTGACCGGCATGGACATCGCTCGCGTCGAGGACGGCGTCATCGTCGAGCTCTACACCATCGTCACCGGAAGCGCCCGAACGTCCCCATCGTGAGTGGCGCACGGTCGAGGTGATCGGAGCAGGCACGATCAGATGGCGGTGGCGGGCGGACGCTGCAGCAACGTCACTGCCAGGAGCCAGGGAATGCTGTACAGGGCGACGAGAGCCACGACGAGCAGCAGCGGGGCGGGCTGTGCGTATCCGAGCGCGAGCGCCGCGACGGCGATGCTGACGCAGGCGGCGGCCACGGGGCGGTGGAAGCCCGGTCGCGTCCGCCAGTCCTGCAGGGTGGAGGCGATTACGGTGGTGGTGCACAGGGTGACAGCCGTTCCCGCGCAGAGCATCCAGGCGGTGCTGGTGGGCGTGTGCGCGTCGTGGGCGTGCTCGACGATCCGGACCATCGCGGCGCCGATGACGGTGATGGCGGCCGTCAGCGGCAGGTGCGCGTAGATCCACAAGAGGGTGGTGCCCCGCCCGGGGCGTGGCGGGCGATGGCCGGCGAAGTCGAAATAGGTCCACCAGGCCCCGAATCCGACGAGGACCGCCACCAGCCCGACGGCCAGGGTGAGGGTGTCGAGGGGATGCTCGGCGAGCCCCGTCACGACCCCGGTCACCGTCTCGCCGAGGACGATGATGATCAGGAGCCCGAACCGTTCGATCAGCGCGTGGGTGGTGACAAGTGTCACGGACCCGGACGGAGCAAGACAGAGCGCGACAGCGAAGGCCGCGAGATAGGCGACGTCCAGCGCGGCCCAGGCCAGCATCCGGGTGTCCGCGGGCATCGCCGCACTGACCAGGAGAACCACCGCGCAGGCCGCGGTGCAGGCGTCGAAAAGCCAACTTGCGCGGTGGAATTCGGGGGAATCGCGGCGCCCTGCCAGCCACCAGAGCGCAGCCAGCAGGGCGAACAGTGCCGCCGCGGAGACGGCGAACGCTGCGCCGCTGTCGCCGGCCGCGTGCGGGATCGAGGCTCCGAGGGGGACGAGGACGAGGATCTGCAGCAGGAAGGTGCTGCGTCCGCGGGCGTCCTCCCGGCCGTGCAGTTCGTGATGGAGGCTGCCGCTTAGCCACGCGATCCAGATCAGGGTGAACACGGTGGCGAACTCGCCCAGTCCGCGCCAGGTCGGCTGCTGCGACAATCCGTGTGCCGTCTGCGCCACGAGCGCGACGACGACGAGGTCGTAGAACAGCTCGAGCGGGCCGACCACGCGGTCACGCGGCTGCTCACCGTGGGCGCGCGGTGGCTGCCAGACACGGCTCCACAGTCGGGCCCATCGCTGCCGGCGCGAGGTCATCGGGGTCACGGGGTGGTGGTGCGTGTTTCGGTCCAGTCGACCAGGTGATGGGCGAGACGGTAACTCTCGCCGGTAGCGTGATCGCCGTCGACGGCGATCCGGCTCTGCCCGTTCAAGTGGGTGGTCGCGGTGTAGGAGTTGAGATCGTCGAAGACCGGCATCAGTGCGTCACGGCCGCGCAGGTCCTGCGTCGGCTCGGTCGACGCGGCGTCCATGTACACCACGAAACGTGTGTCGGCGGTGAACAATGCGAGCTGGCCCGTGAGGTCCCTGCGGTCGGCGCGGTGGGCGTAGGTGTCGACGAGTTCACGGATCGCGAGCCGGTCGGCCGATTCCTGTGGCGAGAGTGTCCGCGAGAGAGTCATCCCTGATCTCCTTCGTGCGTTCCTGCGCCGAAGTCGGGTGCTGCGGTCGAGAACGTCGCTTCGTCCGACCTGGCGACTGTTGGTCCACGGTACGCAGATCGGACGGGTGGGAGCGGCCGTTCAGGGAGTCCGTCGCCGCGCCGTCCACGTCAGGCGAGCGTGAACAGCGGCCCGGTGAGGGTCAACCCGAGGTCGCCGGTGTGGGCGAAGAAGGCGAACAGCATCAGCGCCGCGCCGGCGAGCGCGATGTCCTTGTTGAACTGGACCATCTCCGTCTGCCGGGCCTGGGGGTCGGTCTCGGACCAGAAGTTGTGCATGAGCACCGCGGTCGGGGCGAGGAACGCGACGAGCAGCAGGCAGCCGAGGTCGGCCCATACGCCGAGGAGGACGCTCAGCGAGCCGAGGACGAGGAGGACGCCCGAGGTCAGGACCGAGATCTGGGGCAGGGGTACGCCTTTGGCGCCCGCGTACTGTGCCATGGCCTTCGACTGGGTCAGGTGCCCGACGGCCGAGGACAGGAACAGCACCGAGAAGAGAATCCGGCCGATCAGAACGACGATGTCCATGATGTGCCTCCCAATGGCGGTGGTGAGGGGAAGTCGGTGGTGCGGTCGGTGGCCGATCGCGTCCCGGCTTCAGGCTGCGGTTGCCGCGGCTCGAACCGGGGCGAGCGCGGTGCTCCACGCGATGACCTGGTCGATCATCGCATTGACGGCCGCGGTTTGGTGGGCGCGAGGAGCGAAGTCCGTGTAGTTCTCGAAGTCGGAACCCAACGACAGGGTGACCTGCCGGCGCACGTCAGCCATCTGCAGTTCTCCGGCGGTCGTGCGGAGGTGTTCCGCCGCCCGGGCCCCGCCCACACCGCCCGAGGTGACGAATCCGACCGCCTTGTTGTTCCATTCGGCGTACAGGTAGTCGAGAGCGTTCTCGAGCACTCCGGGGATGCCGTGGTTGTACTCGGGGGACACGATGACGAACCCGTTGAACGCCGAGATCGTGGCGGCCCAGTGCTGGTAGTGCCCGTAGGCCGCGGACATCGGTTCGTCCAGGTGCGGCAGGCGGTGGTCGCGCAAGTCGACCACCTCGAATTCGGCGTCGCCACGTTTGGCGGAGACGGCCTGAACCCATCGGGCGACCTTTCCGCTGTTGCGGTTGGGGCGGGTGCTGCCGACGATGATGCCGATTCTGGTCATGACGATCACTCGTGATCGGAATGGATGTGGCACCAGGTTTCGACATGTGTCGGCGAGCGCCTAACCCGCGGGAGCGTTCGCCGGGCCCCGTGCGACACCGACGCTCGCGGATTCGACATCGCGCTCACCGACGACGGCATGGCAGCGATCGAAGCGGCGGCGCCCCTGCACCTCGACGGAGTGCGACATTGCTTCGTCGACCTGCTCACCCCGGAACAACTCGAGATCCTCGGCGACATCGCGGAGACGGTCAGCGAGCACCTGCATTCGGACCACCCCGGATCCGCCGGATGATCGGCCCGGCGATCCGTGGTCGCTGGTGGCGCTGACCTGGGCGGCTGCCGTGGCCGGTCACATGGTCAGAACGATGCGGTAGCGGGCTCGTCCCGCGTCCGAGTCGGCGTATGCGTGCGCGGCGTCGTCGAGGGGGCGTTCCTCGATGCGGGCACGGACACCGGTCAGGACCGCGAACCGCATCGCCTCCTCCGCGTCGCGGGCGGTGCCGGCGGGATGGCCGGTCACGCTCAGTCCAGGAATGATCAGTCGATTGGGGCTGATCGGCAGCGGGTCGGCGGTGGCGCCGATGACGACGAGTTCGCCCTGCGGCAGCAGGCCACCGATCGTGGCGGCCATCGCGGCCGCGTTCGCGGCGGTGGCGAGCACCACCGACACCCCGCCGAGCTCCCGTAGGGCGTCACCGACGTCACCGGCGGTGGAGTCGACGTAGTGGTGGGCCCCGAGTGCGAGGGCGTCGTCGCGTTTGCCCGCTCCGCGGGCGATGGCGACGGTCTCGAAGCCCATCGCCCGGGCGAACTGCACCCCGAGGTGGCCGAGGCCGCCGACGCCCAGGACCGCGACCCGGTCGCCGGGCAGTGCCTTGGTCTTGCGAAGCGCGTCATAGGTGGTGACGCCGGCGCAGCCCATCGGCGCGGCCTCGGTGAAGGAGAGCTCGTCGGGGATGCGGGCGAGGGCGTTGGCGGGCACCGTCACCGACTCGGCGTAGCCACCGGGATAGTGCCAGCTCGGGATCTGCAGGTTCTCGCAGTGGATGAAGGTGCCCCGGCGGCAGGGAACGCACCGGTTGCAGTGGCCGCCGAACCAGCCCACCGCGACGCGGTCACCGACACCGAATCCGGCCACTCCGGCGCCGACTTCGGCGATGGTTCCGGCGATTTCGTGTCCGGGGGTCAGCGGCCAGGTCATTCCGGGAAAACCGCCGTTGACGAAGCCGTGGTCGGTGCCGCAGATTCCGCACGCGGACACGGCGATCCGGACGTGGCCGGGTCCAGGTGGGGTGGTGTCGACGTCGACGAGGGTCAACTTTTCGCCGGCCGATGCGACGTGCACTGCTCGATGAGTGGGCATCTGAGTCCTCGCTGTCCATGTCGGGCGGTCATGGGATCGGGCGCTTCCGCATGCCACAGTTCGGCCTCCCGCGCGCCGGCCGAGCGACAAATCCGACGCTGCCCGTGCACCACGAGAGGACCGGACGGTCGCAGCGGCCCTTCCGGGTCCCAGGTTCGCCGACACGCCACACGGCGGAGCGAGAGATCGGACCCGCATTCCAGTCAAACCGTTCGGTACATCGTCTGGCAAGACCCGACGATCGACCGGACTCGTTGGGGGTGGGAACTGCGAACGCGTACCTCGCAGAAGCCGTCGCTCGCCCGCGACCGGTGGCGGGCACGTCTACATCCTGCGATGCCGCCCACCCGGCTCGTGAGCGCCGTTCTCGACCGGGCGAAGATCACCCCCGCCTTCGCTCACCGAGTCGGCACCGACAGGGAGGTCTGCTGGGCTCTGGCGGCTCAGCTCGGCCTCGGCGTGGCGCTCGACGAGGAGGGGGATGAAGTCCCGGATGGGACGGCCCACGAAGTGGGCGCGCGCCCGAGTGACCGCATCGCTGACGGCCGCGAACGATCTGTCCGGGTGTTTCTCGGCGAGGCGTCTGGCAGCGAGGTCGATCAGATGTTGTTCCTCGTTCGGCACCATGAGGCAGTCTCACCCGTGCGGTGGTCGGGCGTCAACGGGTTCTCGGGCCACCACGTGGGTACGGCAGCTCGCGACGGCGTCACAGGGTCTTGATCAGGCCACCGTCGATCACGAAGTCGGCCCCGGTGATGTTGCCGGCCCGGGGTGAGGCCAGGAAGAC
>NZ_BAABFB010000078.1:0-46945 GCF_039540555.1 Rhodococcus olei
GGATTCCTCGCAGATCATCTTCCGGGAAGGCACGCCCTCCCGGGGATCCACAGGTTCTGATCATTGCTCTGCGCTGGCCGACGTCGGGGCCTAGGCGCTTTCTCTGGCATGGGCATGGCCTCAGTGGCCCATTGGGGTGCGGACAGCGTCCACACGCTCGCAGCGCCACGCTGAGGCTGCGCAGGTGATTGTCCGTGGACCTGCTCGTAGTGCCGGGCCGCCGCTTCACGCTCGAGACTGTTGAGGAGCTTTCCTCGGGCCTGCTCGACGCCGAGTTCGAGGGCCTTCAGTGCGCGCCGGCACCGCTTGATCTGATCCACTGACAGTCCGGATCGACCGACGAGGGTGTCCAGGGACGCCGACATGCGGCGACCGGTGGCAGACTCCGCGAACTCGGCATGCGCGGCGCATCCCCGAACGAAGGTGGCGGCGGCGATTCCGGCCTTCTTCAGCGCACTGCGACCGCGATCGGTGTGGGTGACGACCCACTCGCAGAGCGTGAGCCAGTACCTGCGGCTGTGCCACGTCAGCACGCACGCGGAAGCGCCGGGAGCGATCGGTAACGAGAACGTGCGGGCGCCAGCGGGCTGTGCCTCCAGCATCTCGGCGATGGCGGCCTCGGCCAGCGGGTCCGTGGCGGTGTCCTGCGCCTGGGCTGCCTCGATCGCGGCGACGGCGGCAACTGCTGCGGCGACGATTTCCTCCCACTCGCTGTCCGCGAACGGCTGCTGCAGGGCTGGGGTGGTATCGCTGACCTCGGGCGACACGCCGGAGGTGGCGGAAGTCTGTACGTTTGAGCTGTTTTCAGGGTGTGCGTTACCCTGAGACGTACCGTGCAAGGTAGTCCCTTCGGGGAATGCAGTACCGAGTCGAAGAAGCGCCAACTTCTTCCACTCACCTCAGAGGAGTGACCGTCCTACCGAGACGATCGCCCTCAGCGGGGGAAGGTCGCCAAACTCTCCCAACGGATTCTCTGACTTGAACCCACCCCCATCTGGGGGTTTAACTTTTGAGGTACTGCGCTGTGTAGTTGGCTATGAGGTCGATCGGTCCCGATCACCCAGTCACTGGCGCCTCTCCGCTATCGGTAGACCCACGTCGGCACCCCTCGTGTACCTCGGCGCATCACCAGGGCGCGCATGCGAGCAACCAGCGGTGTGCAGGCGGTCATGCACGATTCGTTGGCTGGACAATCGACTTCGCGAATGCGGCGACCTGGTCGATCTGTTCGACCGTGGCTGTTTCCGGATCTGCGGCGACGAGGTCGACGGTGTCGATCAGCGTCGCGAACCCGCCGGTGACAGCGGGGCGGGTGGAGGACATGGTCAGCGGCCCGTACACGTCGACAAGATCGGTCAGGTCCATTACGGCCGGAGTCGCGGTACCGCTGACGAGACGACAACGCAAGGCGCCGTGCACCGCGAGGAGCGCCCACTCGCGGCCTTCGCGGTCCGATGCGATCGGTATGGTCATGCGGCACTCCGAACGGACGGATCGAGCTGGCGGCCCCACGCGTTGAGGGCGCCGTTGATGAAGATCGCCGCGCTCGGATCCGGGTACGGGTACCGGTGGAAGATCGCCTCGGCGAAACCGAGGACGGCCTCGAGTCCACCGAAGTCGACGCCGTCGAGGTGGTCGATCGCGTCGGTGCAGGTGTCGGCGACCACGGACCAGGCCGAGGTGAGGCTGCGGGGCTGCTGGTCCACGGCCAGTCCGGCCATCGCGAGTGTTTTGATGGCCTGCCACTGCTCGACCGTCGCCGACTCGTCGGCCGCCGCCCGGCACGCGGCGGCGATCTGCTCGGCCGCAATCCGGGGGAACTCGGGGACCGCGGCCGTCAGGCCCCACGTCGGGTCGGTGTAGAGGTCAGCGAACCAACCCCAGCGGTCCGCGGCAGGGTAGGCGTCGCTCGCGGGCGGTTCGGTGAGACCGTGGACCAGGGCGTTGAGCATGCTTTGCCCCTCGTTCGCAGGCATCATGCGGCCACCTTCTCGAAGAGTGCGAGTTGCCGGGGCGCGGTGACGAGTGTCGGTGCCGGAGCTGACACGGCGGCCGTCTTCTTCTCTTTCTTCGTCCTGCCGCGATTGACCGCGAACTGGTCGATGTCGGCGGGGGCGACCTCACGTCCTGTGGTGGTGAAGAGGCGCCCAGCATGTACCTGTTCGCTGATCTTCTCGCCGGCTGCGAGCCTTGCGTTCAGGCTCTCCTCGCACTTTTCGAGCAGCGGGCACACCGTGCACGCGGCCATTGCGCGCTTCCAGGGTGCGGGCTCGTTTCCAGTGACGAGCCACCCCTCGGCCTTTCCTGCGCACAGGCCCTGGCCTGCGCGGTCCTGGGTCAGTGGCGTCTTGCCGCGGGCCTCGAGCAGAGCAGCGATCCGTCGAGCGGGCGGGCATGTACGGACCTGGCCGGAGTAGATGAAGCCGCACCGTCGGCAGCGCCCCTCGCCGGTGTGCTCGCGCGCCATCGTGTGGAGGCGTTCGGTCGAGTGACCGGCGAGAGGCTGCCACGAGGAGTTGGGCCGGCCGCGGCCGTCGGACAGCTCACGGAGAGCGTCAGCGACGGCAGGGCATAACGGATGCTTCGTGGTGTAGACGAACGAGCAGACAGTGCAGGACGTGCTGTCGCGGTTCGGAAGGTGGTGGGCCAGGACCGCGCGGCGTTGCGCATCGGCGATGCGATCGCGAGTTGCCGGCTTCGTCCCGGCATGGGATCGAGCAGTCGTTAGGCGCAATGCGCCAGTGCCAACTAACGTGTTCATCGCAGGCTCCAATCTGCAATCGAGACCGCGGGCCGCTAACCCGTTTGGTCTCAAGGCTTGTTCGACTGCGCTAACAGTCGACTTGCTACCGAGACGGTCCCTCAGCTGCGCTAACAGCTGGGGGACCGTTCGCTTTCCGTCACCCATTCACCACACCCTGTTCTCCTCATCTATTCATACTTGTTTAATCACACTCAGATGTGCGCATCGTATCGAGAGGACTGCACAGTGTCTAGCGATGAAGACTTCTCCGGTAGGGCTCGGTCCGTGAGCCGACGAATCATGCGCGGGTTCAGTCCCGATTCCCTGCGCGCTGCGCGTCGTGCTGCTGGCATCTCGCAAGTGGAGGCGGCCCGCGTCGCACGAGTCGGCGCCGACACGATTCGGCGATGGGAGCAGGGCGAAAGCTCCCCCCAGGTCGACCTGCTCGCCAAAGTGACCGGCGCTCTGGGTGTGGAAATCGCTGATGTCGTGCACATCCCGGAAGGTGAGCGCTACCCGGGAGATTGGCGCGTGCTTCTGGGGCTCACGCAGCCTCAACTGGGGGCGAAAGCGGGCGTCGCCACGCAGATAGTCAGCAGTGTCGAACGCGGAGTCATCTCGCTTTCCGGCAATGTCGCGGTAAAGCTGGCTGCTGCGCTCGAGATTCCGGAGAGCGAGCTGCGTGCCAGCTACGAGCGGGCGCGAAATAGGCCGGCGGGCGCCCCCGCCTGAGGTCGTACGCCAGGCGATCCGACGGGTGGGGGATTCGGCCAGCGGTGAACGGGCCTCTGTGTGATCCTGCAAGGCTGCACCCTCCCCGATCGTTGCCCCAGCTTCGAACCAGGTCAGCGTAAAACCACGAACTTGCGATCGCAAGTTGCAATCAATCCATGCAATTGACAGTATGGGTTGACAGCGTGGGGGTGCCGCGTCTACAGGCAGAGGTAGCGACGTAGAGGTCGGGAGGACAGGTGAGCACCAGCTTCGCCGAACGGCTTCGGTACCTCTTCGACACGGTCCACCCAAAGGGTCGTGGCCCCTACACCCAAACCGAAGTCGTGGACATGCTCCGACTCAGCGGCAGCAAGATGACCACGGGTTACATGTCGCAGCTGCTCAACGGTAAGCGCACGTCACCCGGTGTGGAGACGGTCCGAGACATCTGTGGGGTCTTCCGCGTGCCGATGGATTTCTTCGGCGACGAAGAGACCTACGAAGAGATCAAGCAGCAGATTGCATGGATTCAGAATCTGCGCGACTCGCAGGACGGACAGGTCGCGGCGCGCACCTATGATCCGTTCCGCAAGCTGGCCAACCGCGAAGACCTGTCCTAGGCGATTAGCGCGTAGGCAAGGCCGGCTGCGGCAGCTCCTGCGATCGCACCGACGACGACCTGCCCCTTCGTGTGGTCACCGAGATGGACCCGGGACCAACCCACGAGCGGCGTGAAGATCAGGGCCAGCAGCCACCACGGTGACAACGCCAGGGCGAGCACCACAGTCACGCCTGCCGATACACCGGTGTGGACGCTGACTTTCCAGTGGAAGATGCTCGTGATGACGGCTGCAACCATCAGTGCGACCAGGCCCGCCGACAGGAACGCGATCATCTCGATCGGCGCGTGAGCGGCGATCTGGACGACCAGAGCGCCGACGGTCACCGCCAGCAGCACAACAATCAACAGGTGCCGCTCGTTGATCTTGGTGACATGGTGATCGCCGATCTTCTGCCGGCGCATACCGGCCAGGATGACGGCCATCGGGACAACCCCCGCGCACACTGCGACGAACACACCCCAACCCGGGGCACCGATCGCGACGCCGATGATCATCGACGTCACGATGTTGATAACCCACGGTGCTCCGACTTCGGTGAGTACGCGCGCGGCGCGGTCGAGGGTGGTGTGTCGGTCCTGCACGTCGGTGTTCGTCATTGTCCTGCAACCATCTTTCGTTCGTTCTCGTCGAGTGCACCCTGGTACGCCTTGCCCAACACACCCGCCCACGCGGTGTCGGTCGTCTGGGCGTCGGGAAAGAAGCTGTTGTACCCCAAACCGTCCGTGATCCGGCCTGTGACGAGCCAGTCCGCGATCGCTGCGGCCGCGACCTCGGGGGGGAGTGGTTCGCCGCCCGGAAGGTCGCTGTGGTCGACCTCGAGGCTGAGTGCGTCAAGCACCTCGGCGGCGCGGTCGTCGACTTGTTCGGCTGTGCTGCTGCCGGGCTTCGACTCTCGCTCCGCTCCTGGCCACCGTTCCAGCAGCTCGTCCCGAAGCGCGGTGAACTGCTGGAACGCGGACCTGGCGCCGAGCCAGTTCAATGCCAGGGCCCCGAGCACTCCGGCAGCGAGGAACAAGACGCCGGACACAGCGAGAACCCGGGAGATCGCGAAGGGCGTCGGGGTGGGCTCCATGAGGCCATAGCGCGCCGCGAAGAGATACCCGATTCGCAGCGCTGCGTAGGCGGTGAGAAGCGCAGCTCCGGGGCAGATCAGCAACAGTGCGCGGCCGGTCAGTGTCTGCCAATCCGCCTGGACGATAACCACGGTCGTCACCATCAGGCACAGCAGGAATGGATAGGTCATTCCCAACATCAATCCCTCGGCGTAGCCGGGGAGGAATGCGTACTCGTTGTCGAACGTGATGTTGTCCACGTGAGCCGGCCACGGCGTACTGAAGAAGAAGACGAACGACAGGGCGGCCGTGAACAGCGAGAGCGACACGTGAGTGCGGATCAGGATTCGACGTTGGCCGGCCTTGCTCGTCACGTCCGTGAACACGATTGCCGTGCCGACGCAGATCCCGCAGACCAAGAGCATTTTCAGCGAGCCGGGCATGCTGTCGCCGAAGGTATCGCGAACAGTCACTTCGACGGACTTGATGTTGAGGAGCATGTGCAGCGACATGCAGGCGAGAACGATAAATGCTCCCGCAAGAGTCAGGGAGCGGTGAAACCACCACCGGTACAACCGAGTCGCCGCCGCTACCGCCAAGAGTGCCGAGGCCAGTGCAGTGATCACCCGAGCGCCTCGTCGAGTCGAGACCTGATCGCGGGGCTGCGGTTGGTCCGGCTGCTGCCGTTCAGTCGGCGGAGCAGCAGGCTCCCGAACGCCTCGGCGTCGGACTCCTCCGTCGACTGCGCCTCGATGCAGTCGCGTTGCAGCATCAAGACCGCGAGATCGTGTCGGTCTGGCGGGAGGTGGTCGAGCGCGAGGTCGATCGCGGGTCTTCCGACGTGCCCCAACGCGATGTGGCCGAGTTCGTGGGCGATGGTTCGTTCCCGTGCATGGACCCACGTTGCGTAGCGCACTTCGTCGTGATCGGGATGCCGGACCCACTGCCCGAACACTCCGGACGGCAAGTCGATGCCTTCGCAGACCACCAGGGGGCGCCCGCGGTCGCGTGCGAGGGCATCGGCCATACCTACCAACGATCGAGCTTCGTCACCCTCCGCGATGCGGAACAGGTGATCGACGGCGCGTGCCACTTCTGCCTTGTCTGCCACTTCCAAGCCTCCTGACCGGCATCCCCCCGAGGTGCCGACAGGTAACCGTAATCGGCCGACAAGGAGGCGCGCACACGAGTCCCCCGGGCCTCAAGGGGACCTGCGATGTCATTCACTGAACCGACTACGCTCGACCGAATGTCTATCAGCACCCGCCCATCTCGCCGCGGTACTGCCTGTGCAGCGATCGTGGCAGGAACCTTCCTGCTGACGGCCAGTGCACTCGCGCCCACCTACGCTGCGGAACGCCTGGTGAAGATCCCACTGAGCATCGAGGCCGACACCGTATCCACCGGGTCCGCCGTCCTGCTCGACGCGGCCGCGCTCGCTAAGGGCAAGCTGATCATCGATCATGACGTGCCGGTCACAATCAATCAGCTCGTCACCGTTCAGGACCCGTCCGACGTTGATGTCGTGACGTTGCAGTCCACGGTCAAGATGACCCGCGACGATCGAACGGGTCCCACCGCGATCGTCAACGCGAGCGTCGACCGGTCGACCGTCAACAGGCGTACCGGGCTCGCTGTCGAGGAGCCGGCAGGGTCCATTCAGTCGTCGATCGACAAGCCCGGCGACCCGGTCGTCCACGACGGCCTCCAGTTCAAGTTCCCCTTCGACACCCAGAAGTGGTCCTACCCTTACTTCGACACCACCCTGCGGGCGAGCCACGACGTCGACTTCGTCGGCGAAACCGAGCTTGAGGGTCTGCCGGTGTACCAGTTCCACCAGGAGATCGCACCGACCCTGATCAGCGGCACGATCACCCTGCCCGCATCGACCTGGGGAAGGGCCGGCGCGCAGCCGGTCACGATGAAGCGTTTCTACGGCATCACCCGCGACCTGTGGGTCGAGCCGACATCGGGGGCCGTCGTCCAGGTGCGGCAGCACTACCACCAGTATTTCGGTACCGCAGTCGATGATCCGAACTCGGTGACGATCATCGACGTTGCACCGAAACTCGACACCCAGACACAGAGTGAGCAGGTCGCGTTCGCGAACAAGTACCGGAGGCTCATCCAGTGGGGCACCGTCTACGGCCCGATCATGGGAGCCGTGACCGGAGTTCTCCTCCTCGCTGGAGGCATCTACCTCGGTGTGACGGGTCGGCGCCGCGAAACGCCAGTCCTGCAACCCGAGGCGTCTACGGAACCCGAACTCGTCGCCGTGGACTGAGCCCTCGCCAAGACAGAACGCCCACTCCGACACGGTCGCCGCAACCTCCCACATCGAGAGTGTTGCGACGACCGCGTGAAAGCGCCCATTCGGAGCGGGCGTTCCGTCGTTGTACCGCAATCCGGGTTTGTTCCCGGAGGTATCCCTTAACCAGGTCAAATGACACGTCCCCTCGCGCCACTAGGGGCGGCGGAGCTCGGCGTAGGCCGCCTGGGCCTTGGGGAGCGCCGCGGCGTACTCGCCGGCAGCCGTCTCGCCCTTCCGGTGGAAGTGCTCCTTCTCGTCGTAGCCGCGGCGATCCGCGTGCTGGGCGGCGAGGGCGTAGGAGACCGGATCGCTCGCGCTGACGGTCACCGCGGCGGCGTTGTCCATGAACGTGTTCGTGGCGGCCCGTACGGCGTCGGTCGAATCGGCTGGAAGGTTGTACCTCAGTCGCCAGCCGAAAATGTCCCGGATGTTGGTTGTCGGCGGGGCCATCGGCAGCCCGGACGTCCAGCCGGTCTCGGCTTCGGACGCGAGCAAGGCCGCTAGCGCCTGGTCCGGCGATCCTCGACGTTGTTCCACGGTCTCGACGATCGCCGTCGCATTGTCGCGCTCGATCTTGGCGCCAAGGTCGCTGATTGTGTCAACGCCGAATGCAGATGGTGTGGCGGTGGAGGTCGCGGCGCTTGTGGGCGGGGCGTCGGGCTCGTCGCTACTGCATCCGGTCAGGACGACTGCGAGAGCAGCTGTGGTAAATGCTGCGGTGATGCTCTTGCGGGTCATGGGTTCTCCGTGGTCAGTAGCGGATGTCGTCGATGAGCCAGCGGTCGCCCTCTCGAACGACGGTGACCCACACCGTGGTGTCGGGCTTGACCGTATCGGTGCCGTCGGCGGTGACCGCGGTCTGCGTGACGGTGGCGACGCGCGACACGGTGGTGTCGGTGTCATCGGGGCAGCCCGAGCACCCGATGCTCACGTCGGCGATGACCTTGGCGCCCTGCTGCGCCCACTGCGACCACTGCACGCCCGGGCCGCGCTCGGTCGCCGCGGCGATGATCATCCGGTCCGCGAGCTTGCCGGTCAGCCAGTTTCGGGCCCGCCCGTATGCGTCCTGCTGGGTGGCGTCGGTGGCCGGATACCAGGTGAACACCACCGTCAGCCCCTGTCGGGCGGCTTCCTCGGCGGCGCGGCTGGCTGCCGGCGGCTTTGCTGCGGCAGGATCCACTGGCGGGGCGGGGGTCGGCGCTGTGGACGCGCTGGGAGCGGCCGACACCAGGCTGTGCCTTGGTCCGTCGGCGCCGTCGGCGCCGTCGGTCCGGGAGGAACAGGAGTAGGCCAGGAACCCGAAACCGGCAACCATCAGTGCCGCGATGGCGAGTGTGCGTGCCCTCATTGAATCTCCCTCCCACGCCCCAGGATTGGGCGGCTGAACAGGATAAGTGGCATGTCCCGGATACGCCGAACGGGTGGTCGTCGTCCGGTCGGGCGGTCCGCCGCGCCGTGCCGACCGCGGCGAGGTTGGTCCCGCGCTCGGCCGGCGACGGCAGGCAGGGGCAGGGGTGAGGTGGACACCTGCGCCCCGCCCTCCTGAAAATGCCTCTCCACCTGCATAGGTGACACGTCCCCTACACCATGCGGCGGGCCTTCAGTCCTGCTTGGAGCGGGGCCTGTTTGACGACATCCCCGGTGGTGGGGGCGTGGACCATCTGGCCCCCGCCGGCGTAGATCCCCACGTGGCCGGGCCCGTTCGGTCCCCAGGCTCCGAAGACGAGGTCGCCGGGTCGGGCCTGGTCGATCGGGATCTCGGCGCCGACGGTCCACTGCTCCTCGGACGTCCGGGGCAGGGAGACGCGGCCGGCGGTTGCTGCGTGCACCGCGTACGAGGTAAGGCCCGAGCAGTCGAACCCGCCGCTCGACGGGCCGGCCACACCGCCGCCGCCCCACACGTACGGGGTGCCGAGGTATTCGCGTGCGGCCGTGACGACTTGGCCGCTGCCGCCAGTGGCGTTCGGGATGAACCGCCCGAGGGCGTTGGGGTTGGCGAACTCCGCCCGGCCGGCGGTGATCTTGGCGACGTAGTTCTGTGTCTCCGCGTACGGTGGGACGCCGCGGTGCGCCTGGACCGCTCCCGGGCCTGCGTTGTACGCGGCGAGCGTCAGCGCGACCGGTTCCCCTGGGATCGACGAGACATTCTGGTAGAGCGCGCACATGAAGTGCGCCTGCGACATCACCGCGTCGCCGATCGAGTTTGGGTCGGCCTTCCCGTCGCCGTCGTAGTCCTTGCCCCAGGTCGCCCAGGTTCCGGGCATGAACTGCGCAGGTCCGAGCGCACCGACGGGCGAGACAGGAGCGTTCGCCCCGTAGCGGAATCCGTTTTCCTGCTTGAGCTGCGCGGCCAGCAGCGGGGAGTCGATCTCCGGGCACACCCCGCCGGCGCGCCGCAGCCACGGCTCGAATGCCGCCGGCACGACCCCGAACGCCAGCTCGCCTCCTCCGGCTGTGCCGAACCCGGCGCAGTCCGCCGTGGAGCGGACCGAGGCGACCAGCTGGACCGCGCCGGTGTTCGACTCGAGGGTGCCGCCGCCGGATCCGTGCTGCCGTGAGACGTCGGGCAGGACGGTGACGGGGTCGATGGCGGTGCCGCCCTGCAACCGGCCGCCCTGCCAATACTCGAAATGCAGGTGGGGGCCGGTGGACTGACCGCTGTTGCCGATGTCGGCGATGTGGTCGCCGGCCTTGACCATCTGGCCGGCCTTGACCTTCAGGCCGTTGTCGAACATGTGCCCGTAGACGGTGCTGACGGGCTGTCCATCGACGTTCGAGTCGATGACGATCCAATTCCCGAATCCGCTGGCCGGACCGGACTGGACGACTCGGCCGTCGAGCGCGGCGAGGATCTTCGTCCCGACCGGGCCGGCGAGGTCGACGCCCTGGTGCTGGGTTCCCCACCGTTCCCCGAATCCGGAGGTGTACGACGTGGTCCCGGACTCGACGGGCAGCCGGATCGGTCCGGCCGCGGCCAGCTTCAGGTCGTCGGTGGTGGCGCTCGATCCGCTGTTCTCACCGGGGACGTTGCGGCAGGGGTCACGCGGGATGACCGGCGCGCCCATCGAACACGCCGCGGTGCCAAGGGCGATGGCGGCGGCGCCGGCGAGCAGCAGCGCCCGCCAGGTGCCGCCGATCCTCACCGTTCCCCCGGGATCGGGGTGTCGAGTTCGGGGATCGGGATCGGTCCGGGAACCGGGACGGGATCGGCCTGCCGGTTCGTCGTCGGTGCCGGGTCGTCCAGGTCGAGCGTCGGTCCGGGGACCGCCGTGGTGGAGGTCGCCGGGGCGGGGGAGCGTGTCGGCTCCGCCGCGGTGGTCGTCGCCGCCGGGGCGCGCTGCGCTGTCGTGGCGGGTGCCGGCGCGGTCTTCGCCACCTCGGTCAGATCGAGGGTGGGAAGGGGAGCGTCGACCGTAAACCGCTTCCCGCCGGCGACCACGTCGACGGTGAGCGAGATCCGCAGGTCCCCGGCCTGGGTCGGGACGGTCACCCGCGCGCCCGGCCGGCCGTCGGGGCTGTCGGAGCGAGTGCTCGAGGTCGGCCCGGTGATGACCACCGGTGTCCGCGGCCGGGCCGCGACCACGTCCTCACCCGGCGCTCGCGAGGTGTAGCGGCCGACGGCGCTGGCCCACTTCGTGTCCGAGGCGGTGGTGTCGACGAAGGCGTGCGCGTAGGCCATCGCGGTGGCCGGTGCGCTGCCGTCCACCCAGTCCGCGGTCTTCGCGACTACCTGCGATTCGCTGACCTCGTCGAGGTCGTAGCGGACCGTCTCGGCGGATGCCGCCGGCGCGATGGCCGCCGGCGCGATGGCCGCCGGCGCCGCGTGGGCCGCGGCCTGCGGCTGCGGATCCTCACCGAACACGGCGCCGGCGACGAACAGCACCGCCACGGAACCGGCCACGGCGATCGCCAGGTTGGTGCGGGAGTAGAGCACCCACCGGCGAACCGGAGCGAGGACGGGGTTGGGTCCGGACGACGACATCAGCTGTACCGGTCCTTCGCGTGTGAGGTCGAGGTCGCGGCCGCCCACACCCGGCGATCGGCCGGCATGAGCTGCGAACCGCGCGTGATCGTCGCCGACGCCCGGTCACGGCAGGGGGTGTAGACCCTCATCGGCGCGATGGCCGACCGGTCGCCGCCGTCCCAGCGCTGCCCGACGCTCGCGGTGAGCAGTTCCTTGCGGGCCCGACGCTCCTGGACCACCTTGTCGGCCTCGTCCTTGTCGAACCGCCGCCACGCAGCTGCACCGGACCGGACGGCGTGCCCGGCGTCCTTGCCGCTGACACCACCCTTGCCGCCGGCCACCTCCCGGCTCGCGACCGCCGCGATGCCGGCGATACGCGCGTCCCGCTCGGCCGCGGCGCCGGCCGCCTGCCCCATACGCCCGGCACGACTGAGCGCCTGCGTCTTGCGTGCCGCGGCCCGGGATTCCGAGAGTGCCTGCTGGCGGCGGTTGTTCAGCGCCCGCCCCTCGGGTCGGGTGGCCACAGCGCCGTCGGCCTGGTCCTCTGCGTCGCGTCCCCGGCGCCGCGCGACCGCGCCGACCGCCTTCTCCGCGACCGCCTGCGCCGGGCCGCCGACAGCGAAGCTCGCGGCGTCGAATGCCTTGCGCTTGAGCGACTTCTTCGCGCTGCGGGCCTTGCGGTTGACCATGCTCGCCGAGTTCTGGGTGAAGGTCTGGGTCATCCGCTTGAACGGGCGCATGATCGCCCAGCACACGACGGTCAGCAGCACCATGAACCACAACCGCCACGACCCGTCGACGCCGCCGTTGTCGACGACGTAGAGCTGCACCAGCGCCATCAGGTACAGCGCGACGATGACCGCGCCGAACACGCCCCACAGGTAGGCGGAGGCGAGCATCCGCATGACCCGGGTCAGCCATCCGCCGGAGGCGATCGCGAGCGGGATCCACAGCGGCGAGAACAGAACCGCGAACCGGATCGCGAGCAGCGCCACCAGCTTCAGCAGGGACGCGCCGATCCACATCAGCGCCGGCATCGCGAGCTTGATCATGGCCATGAAGCCGGTGCTGGTGCGGCCCGAGTCCTTGCCCTGGAACTGGTGGTAGGAGAGCTGGTAGTCGCTCTCGAGCTTCGAGACGATGTCGCGGAACTTGTCGGCCTTCTCCTCGGCGAGCGCGGCCTGCGCCTTCGGATCGTCCTTGACCTCGTGCTGCTGGTCGTAGGTGAACGCCAGCGAGTCCCGCAGATCCGGTCCGAGCCGGGCCCTGTCCTCCGGGTCGTAGTTGGTGCCGAACCAACCCTTGCGCCAGTCGGGCAGGAAAATCCTGTCGATCAGCACGTTCCGCGGATCGGTACCGCCACCGGCGAGCGTGCCGGCATCCGGTCCGTCACCGAACGTGACCCCGAAAATCTGGTCCTGCGTCTCGGTGATCAACGACCCGAACATCTCGTCGGACACCTGGAGCGCCTTCTGCGGCGCGCCGACCATCAACGCCCCGAACGCGAGCCCCGCGGCCGCGAACGCGGTGGTCCGGGTGACCCCGGCGGTGTCGGCGTTGAGGGCCTTCCACAGCACCATCGCCGCGACGACGACCAGCGCGATCCCGATCCACTGTCCGTAGACGGCGCGCATGCCCTTGGAGATCGAGTAGACGATCTGGTCGAACCGGTCCAGAGCCGGCGTGACGCCGGCCTCCCGGGCCTGCTCGCCGGTCTTGGTCTGGTCGTCGAGCCAGAACGCCGCGGCAGCCATCGACTTGCCGATCGACAGGAACGCATTGCCCAGGCTGGTGTCACCGACCGCACCCGGCGCGCGGACCAGGTCCGCACCGCACCCGAGGTCGTAGGTGTTCCACTTCAGGCCGGCCCACCCGTAGGTCTGATACCCGGTGCCGCCGGTGGTGGGTCGGTCCGCGCTGGTCGAGTCGAAGGTGGTCTCGAGGACTTCGTTCGGGAACTCCGGTGACGGGACGTCCTTGCAGTCGAACCCGCCGGCCGCCGCAACTCCACCGCCGAGAGCGATGAACGACACGGCCGCGAGCATCAACACCACCAGAACACACCCCACGCGCCCCGTACGCCGCCCGAAACGGCGCGGGGAGGCGGAAGTGTTTGCCAGCGCGGCGCGGGGCCGCTGCGGGCTCATGCGGCACCACCGATCACCGCACGGGTGGCCCGTGAGTCCAACGCCTCGAACACGTGCGCCAGGTGCACGAAGTGCGTCCAGTCCGAGCGGATCAGTTCGATGTCGTCGGCCATCTTCACGATGAACCGGCGGGCCTGGTCCAGGTGCTCGGTGTCGGTGTCCTCGTCGAGGGTGTCCTCGCCACCGCCACCGAGATCGGCCAGCAGCGCCTCGTAGCCCTCGCCGACCGGAAGGTTCAGCAGCTTGAGCGCGCCCTCGATCGCGTGCGCGTTGCCGCCGAGATCACCGATGATCACCTCGTAGGTCAGCGCGGACTTGTCGTCGGTGCCGTCGACACCGAGGTAGTCGTCCGGGAGCTGTGAGCAGACGAGCGCGCGAACCTTGTACTTGCGCGAGTCGCGCGCGATCCGCAGGTTCAGGGTGCGGCCGGCGCCGGTCTGCTCGAGGTACTTGTTCTCGTCGAGGAACAGAATCTTGCGTTCGTAGCGCGGCAGCTCGTAGACGAGCCGGTTCGCCATCCACGCGGCCATGTGCATCAGCGGGCAGGCCATGCGCTGCTGCGGCGTCCACTGCGACGGGTCCGTGCCCTCCGGCGGCAGTTGCAGGCCGGGCATCGTCAGCACGGTCAGGCGCACGTCACGGCCGCCGTCGTCGTCGACCTCCGATCCGGCGCCCTGCTCGGGGAACAGCACTCGGGCCTCGGCGAGGTTGGCCATCATCGCCAGGTCCTGGTGCACGCTCTTAGCGCACGAGCGCAGGTCCACGTTGGCGTCGGTCTCGCCGATCGCGGCGATGGCGTCGAGGACTTCCCGCAGGTTGTGGTGCCGCCCGCCGCCGACCGTGTTCGCCGCGGTCTGGAGCACCGTCTCGGTCCACTCGTGATCGAGGCGCGTGGGGGCGAGCATCATCTTCAGCACCGAGACCGCCACCGAGATCCGCTCGGCTTCGGCGGCCCGGATGTCGGCCTCGTACTGGGCCTGCGCGGCCGCGACCGGGTCGGCGTCCTCGGCGTAGTCCGCGCTCGTCGGGTCGTACTCCGGATCGCCCGGCCGCGGGTCGACGATCACCCGATACGGGTTGAGCGAACCTGGACGCGAGGTGCGACCGGTCAGCGCCTGCACCTCGGCGATGCCGCGGAACTCGGGGAGCTGCGCGAGCGTCTTCAGCGGCCCGGACGGATCGAGGACGACGCCGTAGGCGCCGGCGCGCACGGCCTGGTAGACGAGCATGCCGGCCAGGAACGTCTTGCCGGAGCCGGGGACCGCGACGATCGGGGTCAGTCCGGACTTGTGCTTCTTCTCGTGCGCGGCGAACAGATCCCACACCGCCGGGCGCGGGGCGATCGACGCGGTCTGCCCGATCACGACGCCGGTGCGGTCACCGATCCGGTCTCCGACCGCGGCCATGCCGGCCGACAGCGCCTCGACGTTCATCCGCCGGCAGTGCGCGGTGTTCGCCAGCGGCTCACCGGGGATGAACTCCCGCAGCAACTGGTACTGGCCGTGCTCGTGCTCGAGGCGGATGCGCGGCGCGTACATCTCCTGGAGCAGCGCGACCTTCTCCTTCGCCTCCGCCGGGGTCGCGCCGACGACGAGCACCCGATACCAGCCCTCGGTGCGCACCGACAGCCCCGAGTGGTCCTCCTCGATGTCGGAGATGACCTGCTGCGCACGTGCGTGCTGCTCGGCCAGCTCCTGCGGCGGAATCTCGTCGTGCTCGACGGTGTAGTGGTCGAACTGCGACTCGATCCGCGAGGTCAGGCGGCGCAGGCTGTGCAGCGTCTGGCTCTTGGTCTTCAGCGTGATCCGCTCGGACCATTCGAGCGGTTCGCCCGACGGGTCACCGATCACCTGCCACGGCAGCATCCGCTCCGGGATCGGCAGCGGCGCCATACGCCCGACCGTCAGCACGATCGCGTACCCGGTGTAGTCGCGGCCGCCGACCTGCCCGCGGACCGTGGTGTAGCCGTCGCCCGGGGTCAGCTCGAGGTTGGTGAGGTCTTCGAGCGCGGCGATGTCGGACTCCGCCCAGTCGCCGCCACCGGAGATGACGCCGTCCGCGTCGAGCGGGAGCCCGAGCGTCGCCGAGCGCAGCAACAGGTAGTCCATCTGCGCGGCGGTCGCGGGCTTCGCGTTCACGCCCTGGCCGGCCAGGTGCCGCTCGATCGTGGCGAGATGATCGGCGATCGCCTTCTGCTCGCCCAGGAACGCATCGCGCGCCCACTTGCGCCATAGCCGCGCGAACGTGCCGAGCAGCGGCGCGTCGACGACCGGGAGCAGCCACTGGCCCACCAGGTCGAGGCCCTGCGCGGTCACCGACCGCGGCGGCAGCTCGACGCCCCAGTAGCGGCCCTTCTGCGTCGGATTGCCCCACAGCATCGCGTGCTGCTGCCCGCGCAGGTAGTCCGCCCACGACAACGCGCCCGGCACGTCCGGGATCGGATCCGCCCACGCGTCGTGCGCCTGCGCCCACTGGCGCACCGGCCACGGGGTGCGCACCAGCCTGCGGTGCAGACCCGTCACGCCCGCCTCGGCGAGGTTCGCCACCACCAGGCCCTCGCGTTGGATGTAGCGGCGCTGCCGCCCGACCGGGCGCATGTTCCACGGCCCCGGCGGCTGCACGAACCACGCCGTCGACTGCCGGCGGGTGCGGGTGACGTTGCCCTCGACCCCGACCAGATCCAGACGGACGGCCTTGCGGTCGCGGTCGGCTCGCTTCTTCGCCGCCTTGATCTGCCGTGTCCGTTCCGACTTTCCGGCCTTCCGGCCGCGCGTGCGCCGCCGGCCGCGACCGCTGGTCGTCGCGTCGTGCTCGGTCGCTTGCGCCGGCTCGGGGACCGCCACCGGCGCCGGCGACAGGGGAGCGGGCGCGGGGGCCTGGGACCAGGCCAACTCCGGCTCTCGCACCGGGCCGGTCTCGATCGGTGCGGCGGCGGCGCGGTTGGCCGCCATCGCGGCCGCCCACGACGGCGGGAGCGCACCAGGGGGGAGGACCGGCGGCTCGGGGTCGTCGAAGTTGGGATCGAACAGCGCGGCGATCTCGTTGTCGGACTGCAAGCTCATCGGGGTGACTCCTCGTCGATCAGCGGGCGGGCATGAGCGCCGCGGTCGGCGCGAGGGAGGGCGGGAAGACGAAACACGACGGTCTGTCCGGGCTTCGGCGGGCGCGGCGCGTTGAGGTCGTTCCACGCGGCCCGCAGCACCGACCGGATCGTCCGATCCGCGTTGACGTACTTGGTCACCTTCGCCGTCAGCACGACGGTGATGACGACCATCAACGCGAGCGACCTGAATCCGAGTGGCACGTGCACGATCACCCGGGCGACGACGAAGACGGTGACGAAGACGGCGCTACCGAGTCCGAACGCGGCGTAGCGAAGCCGGAACGGGAACGTGAAGCCGGTCGGGCCGAGGTAGTGGCGGTCAACCCGGTGCAGCAGGTCGTCATTGTCGATCACGGTCGGCTCCCTTCGTGCGTCGGTCGGCGGTCGGGTGCACGCACGTCAGACCTGGATGCCGATGAGGCCGAGGAGCCAGTTGCCGACACCGGTCGCCGCGGTCTCGCTCTGCGCGATCGAGAACCACGCCAGCCCCACGAGGGACAGGCCGCCGACGGTGACGACCTTCGACAGGTTGCCGCGCATGCCGCCGAGCCCGATGACGCATCCGGCGAGAAGCAGGATCGTGAAGACGATGTTGTCGCCGATCCATTGGCGCAGGCCGCCGGTCGACACCTCCGTGGTCTGGGCGAGCACGTCGACGTTCGGTCGAGCAACCGCGAGGTCGACAACTGCGGACGTGAGAGACATGAGCACACTCCAACGGTGAGATTCGGTAGGTGCATCTGAAAGTGGATGCGCGCGACCGTAAGTCGATACCGCGTTTCATCTCAACGGGGTGTCCTGCCTCGGGCGTTCGGTTCCCGGGCGGAGTCCGGCGTCCCGAGTGGTGGTGCCGCGGGTAGGCGGCGCCGCGCACGGCGGCCGGGGGAGCGGTGCTGTGCGCCCCCCGCAGCGCCCGGGGAGGCGCTGTGTGCGAGCGGGATTCGCGCACCGGTGCGGCCCGTAGTGGACCGGGGTGCCTGGGGGTGCCCATGAGTGGCCCTATGGGCTGTATGGGCTGGGGGGGTCGAGTAGGGGCGTGGTCGAGTGGTCCGCGGACGCGGTGCGCCGGCGGGGTGATCACGCAGGGAACGGTGCCCGGTGAACGGCGGGTCGACAGCGCGCTCGACGGGGCGCTCGACGGGGCGGTGCGAAAAGGGCGCCGGACAGGCGGTGGGGACGGCGGTGGATTCGAGCGCTCGAATCCGGCGCTCCCGCGCCCACCCCCTCCGGGGGCCACTCCCCCGGGACTTCGTCCCTAGGGGGAGTGTACATCCAGAAATCGCTCCGCGCCAACGCGTTTCGAAACGCCCATGTCGGACGCTGTGCGCGGCGCTCGGTCCGCCGCGCAGTCAGGCGCTCGACAGCGCGACACCGAACCGCTCCGTGGACCACTCACCGCACCGCTCGTGTGAGCGCCCGAACCGCCACCGTCGACCCCGCCCACGAGCGGTGCGCAGGGCGCGCGCACGACGCTGTATCGAGCGCCGCCGGCGACCGCTCGCGGAGCGTGCGCAACACCGCTCCGGACGCGGGGGTCGCCAACGCCGAACCGATCGCGCGACATGCCGCCCGCCACGGTGAGGCCGATTGCGTTGTCGCGGGTCGTGATCCGACCGCACGCGGCGAGCGCCAACGGTCCGCGGTGGGGGAGGGGACACCCCGTTGAGGAAACTCGCGCGTTTCTGTCACTGTGCTCGCCAACGCGATCCCGTACGGGGTTCGGACCACGGCGACACGAGGGAAAGGTGCAGGCGGTGAGCGGAAGTCAGTACGACCCGGTCAAGGACTGGTTGGTCGCCACGTACCGCGACATCGTCGGCGAACCGTCCCGCGACGGCGAGGGCACGCAGAAGCCGGCGGTGGGCAAGTTCATCCCAGCATCACCGTTCGCAGCGGCCGGCGCCGCGCTGGCCGTGTACGCGCCGCAGCTCGCTATCACCGCCGGTGGCTCGCCGGAATTGGTCTCGGCAGCGGACACCCTGCACGCCTACCAATGGCCGCTGATCGCCGCCGCCGCGGGCCTTGCCGCCTGCGACGTCGCCCGCTACCGCATCCATCTCCATCGCCAGGTGCTCGACGCGCACGTTCGACAGACCACCGGCAAGGCGCCGCGCAAGATCACCGTCGCGTTCCCCTCCGGACTGCGCACCATCCGCCGCGCGACGATCAAACTGCCGCGCGGCACCGTCATTCAGCCGAAGGAACTCGAGAAGTTCACCGTCGCGGTGCGCAACACCCTCGGCCGGGGCACCACCGCGTGGGAGCTGAAGGTCCGCCACGAGGCGCACCGCGACCGCATCCTCGTCACCCGCGAGACGATCGAACCGGACACCCGATCGCCTCGCCACAAGGCTCTCCAGGCCGCGCTCGGCGACACCGCGATCTTCAAGGACCCGAAGGTCACCGTGGCCGCGCAGGACGAGGCCGGCGTCGAGACCGGTTACCGGATCTCGTTCGAGAAGTCGATGAACGCGGGCGCCAAGGGATTCCAGATCAAGGTCGACGAAGCCCTCGCCTCCCTCGCCGGTGCGCACGAGTCCGGCCGGAACTGGACCACCGACTGGTACCCCGACAAGGGCCACCTGATCATGCGCCTTGTCGCGCCGATGCCCTCGCGCGTCGACCACCCGCTCGAGCTGGTCGACGAGAACCTGCGGCACCTGCCGTACGCGACCGGCGGTGCCGAGCGGACGATGTTCTGGGACGTCTCTACCCGATCCAACAAGCCGCACTGCCTGATCGTCGGTCCGACCGGCGGCGGTAAGACGTCGGTGATCCGCACCTTGCTGACCGAGGCCGCGCGCCGCGGCATCCCGTTCGTCGGCGTCGATCCGAAGATGATCGAGCTCGACGGCCTGGAGGGCTACCCCGGCTGCGGCGCGATCATCTACGACGCGGTCCGCGCTGCGATGTTCGTGCGCGCCCTGCACTCGGAGATGATGGCCCGCAACGCCTACATCCACGACATGAAGATCGAGGGCTCGCAGCTGCCCTTGATGATCGCGGTGCTCGACGAGTTCTTCATCCTCTCCGGCAAGTGGCAGCGGCTGCTCAAGACCGGCGACGACGAGACCCGCGACCAGCTCAAGGAACTCGACCCGCTCGGCGCCTGGGCAGACCTCGCCGTCCTCGCTCGCTCGGCCGGGATCCGCCTGCTGCTCGGTGTCCAGCGCCCCGACGCGTCGCTGTTCGGTGGCGCCTCGGGTAACGCCCGCGACAACTTCGGCACCCGCATCTCGCTCGGCAACCTCTCGCAGGACGGCGCGCTGATGATGTGGGGCGACTCCACCGTCGGGCGCGAGGTCGACACCTCGGTCGCGGGACGCGGCATCGCGATCGGTGACGACGGCAGCCCCGTCGACGCGCAGATGTGGTGGACCCCGAACGTCGACCGCCACCCCAACAAGTGGAACCAGCTCTCCGACAGCGAGAAGGCGATCATCGACGGTCTCGCTCCCGTCGAGGCGCCCGGGTTCACTTGCTACTCGACGGAACTGGCGGAGTTCATCCAAGCCGAGCGCGCACTGACCAAGCGGGCACGCGAGCACCACCGGGCCGCAGAACCGGTCGTCATCGGCACCGGCACCGACGCCGCGACGACCACCACTGCACCGAACGCCGACACGCCCCAAACGGCCGACGCCGACGACTTCGCCGATGTCATCCCCGCCGCCGGGGTCGAGGCCGGCCAGACGGTCCTCATCGACAGCGAGGACGGCGAGCTGGTCCCGGTCACCGTCGACGCGGTCGACGTGCGCCGCGACGCCGCGGGCGACGTCGTCGAGACGGTCCTGACCGTCGGCGCCGGCCGCGTGAAGACCCGCATCACCTTCGACGCCACCGGCGTCGTCGTCCTGCCCGAAGCCGACCGCGTACCCGCGGCGGTCTGACCGCCAGTTGTCCGCACCACCACCAGCGAAAGGAATCACCATGAGCCGCCGTATCTCCCAGTCGATCACCCCCACCGCCGAGGACGTGGCCGCGTTGCGCGGACCGTTCATCTCCAAGGGCGCCAACGACCCGGTGATCAAGGCTCTGCGCGACTACTTCAAGGACACCGCCCCCGGGTGGCTCGCCAAGCTCGGCGAGGACCAGGAACTGACCCGCGAACGACTCGCCGAGATCCGCGACGCCGCCGCCAAGCGCCGCGTGGTCATCGACGCGCTGCCCGCCGGCACGGCACGCGAGAAGGCCCTGGCGGAACTGAGCCAGGCCGAGGCGGTCGTCGACGACATGGACACCGCGCTGGCCGGCGCCGGCGCGTTTGGCGGCGGGATCGACTGACGATGACGACGACCGTTGATGTCGAGATCACCTCCAAGACCACTGCCCGGGCGACCTTGGCGGACGCCGACGTCCCGCCGATGGACCTCGTCGCGACCGAATACAGGGCCATCGGTGAGGTCGTGCACGAGTTCGTGCGCACCCTCGCCGAGGGCCAGGAACTCGCCGTCGAGGTCGTCTACAAGACCGGGAAGAACACCCGGTACCTGACCGTCGGCGCGGACGGGAAGGTCGTCGAGAACGCCCCGAGCGTCCCCATGCCGGTCGTCACGCTCGCCTCCGAGCTGGCCGCGCAGCAGGTCTCCGCGGCGCCGGCCGGGCCGGTGGTCGTGGCGGCCGAACCGCTCGCCTACGACGCGCCCACCGAGCGGGCACCGGAACCCGCCCAGACCGCCCCGAAGCCTGGCCCCGACCCCATCCCCACCCCGGCGGCGCCGCGGCCCGCGCAGGCGCCCACAGCGCCCACCACCGGGCCGCTGGACGCCCTCGGACAGCTGGCCGCGCCCCGCCCGAACCCGGAGCCGAGCGAACCCGCCCGGATCGGCCTGCGCGGCCGGCTCAACGCGGTGCTCGGCCTCAAGCTCGCCCCGAAGACCGACTCGCTCGAGATGCGCCTGCGCGACGCGCAGTCGACGATCGCGCGCCCGCTGCCCGAGGCCGCCGTGATCACCTTCGCCAACCTCAAGGGCGGCGTCGGGAAGACCCCGATGTCGATCAGTCTGGCCGAGACGCTGGCCGAGTACCGCGGCCCCGCCACCGTCACCTGCGTGGACCTCGGCGAGGTCGACAGCAGCTTCGCCGACCGCGTTGCCGTCCCCCCGACACCCGGCCAGGACGCGGTCGCTCTGCTGGCAGGCGTCGACCCCACCACCGAGGTGCGGCCGTCCACGCTCGCCCGTTTCCTGACCCGCCAGCCGTCCGGCTCCTACGTCATCGCCGGGCGGCCCGGGGCCGAGACACCGCTGGGCCGCGACGACGCCGCCGCGCTGGGGGCGATCCTCGGCCAGCACCGCGACGTCCTGATCGCCGACACCGGGAACTCCAGCCACGCCGGCAGCTGGCGGTGGGCGATCGCGGCGGCGCACGCGGTCGTCGTCCCGGTCCCGCTCCGCCGCGACGCCGCCGCGGCCGCCCAGCGCACCCTCGCCGCGATCACGGCGAACCGGCCCGACGTGATGCCCCGCACCATCGTCGTCATCACAGACGGACCCGGAGACGCCCCGATCGTCGAGACCGAGGCCGTCGACGCGTTCTCCGCACTCGGGGTGCCCGTGTGCCGGATGCCGTACGACCCGCTCTTCGCCTCCGGTGAGCGGATCGCACTGACCCACCTGCGCCCCCAGACCCGGGACGCGCTGACCGTGCTCGCCGCGACCGTCGTCGGCCTGATGGCGGGCGCCGTGGGCTGATCCGCTGGCCAGGTCCCGATCCGGGTCTGACCGCCCGTCCACCGACCGAACCCGATCCCTGGCCCTGACCGGCCACCAACGAAAGGCACCCCATGAGCCACGACATTCCCACCGGCAACCGCGCCGCCCGCCGCGCCGGCGGCCGGCACCGCCGCCAGACCGCCACGCAGGCCGCGACCGCCCTCGCCGTCGCCACCGCCGCCCTCGCCTCCGGCATCGCCCTGGCCCCGTCCGCGATGGGAGACCCGATCCAGGGCGGCGTGACCGGCGGCACCAACCAGGGCGGCGTGACCGGCGAGGCCGACACCGGCGGCACCACCACCGCCAGCCCGGCACCCGCGGCCGGGGTTCCGGAGCCGCCGGCCCAGGTGCAGACCTGGATCGAGGCCCCGGCCGAGTACCAGCCCGAGAACGCCGCGTGGCGGCCGATGCCGAACTACGACTACGAGACCGAGACCTACACCGTGCCCGCGCAGACCTACTACGAGCCGGTCCCGCTCGAGCAGCTGCACATGCCCGTCGCGGTCGCACCGACGGCGCCGATCATCGCGCCGCGCGACAAGATCCGGTTCGGCGACACCCTGTTCGACCAGCCGAACTGGATCGCCGACGCCGATGCCGAGCGCACCAACAACACAAGCTCGGTGATCGAGGCCCAGGTCACCGACTTCTGGCGGTCGGTCGGTGTCGAGACCACCCGAGCCGAGCGGCTGGCCGCCTCGCAGGTCGCCGGCGGCGCCACCGGTGCCGTGGCCGGCGTCGCCGCGGCCGGCGTGCCCGCCGCGGTCGTCGGCGGCCTGATCGGCGGCACCATCGGCGGTGTCCAGGGCGCCGCGCTCGGTGGCATCATCCCGACCCCGATCCCGGGTTTGCCGATCGTCACCACCGGCGTCGCGGGCACCGCGGGCGGCGCGGCGATCGGCGCCGCCGTCGCCGGTGCCCCGGCGGCCGCGGTCGGTGCGCTCGCCGGCGGCGCGGCCGGTGTCGCCGCGGCCACCAACTTCGGTGCCGGTGACCTCGGCGAACCCCAGACCGTCGAGGTCTCCGACGTCGAACACGACGCCGTGAGCACCCAGGCGCAGACCGTCCTGACCGACTGGGAGAACTCCGGCCCGGTCGGCGCCGCCGCGGCCGATGCGGTCCAGAACTTCGTCACCACGACCGCGCCCGCCCTCGACCAGCAGGCCCGCGACTTCGTGGCCGCGCAGCCCGGCGGCCAGAAGATCGTCGAGCAGGTCGACACCACCCTCGGCGAGTTCTTCACCAACGCGACCCCCGGCCTGGCCGGCAACCTCCTCTCCACGGCCATCGGCGACGGAATCGCCCAGCACAGCAACTGATTTGAAAGTGGGTGCAACACATGAAGAAGCCGACGTTTGGCCGTCAGTCGACGCGTCATCCCGCAGTAATCGACCTTCTCGGTGGCGCGCCCACCAGCACCTCGCGGGGAGTCGCCTCCACGGCTCCCCGCGCGGGCGCCGCCGCGGCGCAGCTGACCGCCCCGGCCGTCGCCGGTAGTCCGTCCCGGACCCGCCTGCGACGGCCCGGCCGCACGGCCACCGCCGCGCTCGGCGCCGCGGCCATCGTCGTGGCCGGCGCCATCGCAATCGGCCAGCTCGGCGGTGAGGACCCGGACTCCGCGCAGGACGCCCCCGCGCAGCCCGCCGGGGCCGCTCCCGTCGACGAGAACGGCATTCCCGTACTCAACCTGCCCGAATCCCACCCCGCACCGACCATCGACGCCCCCGCACCGGTGAACGAGTGCCGCGCCGACCGCGGCGACCAGCGCAGCGGCGCCGGAGTGATCGCGGCGTTCAACCACGCCTACTACAGCCAGCGCAACGGAACTGCCGCCCGAGCACTCGCCACCCCGACGTCCTCGGTCCGCCCCGGACCGGAGTTGCAGGGATTCATCGACGCCGTGCCGGTCGGAACGAACTACTGCATCCGCACCATCGAACTCTCCGACGGGGTGTTCCTGGTCGACCTGTCGGTGATGAAGCCGGGGGTGCCCGTCGAACGCGGAACCCAGACCGTCACCACCGCCACGATCGACGGCCGTTGGTACGTCGACATCTTCAAGTGACCGGCCCGGCCGGCCCGGCCGCGCATCGTGAAAGGACCCCCATGTCGTTGCCCTCCACTCGCCGCCGCGCGGCCGCCGCGGCCGCTCTGGCCACCGGAGCGCCGGCCCTGCTGCTGACCGCGTGCGGCGTGGGCGCCCGCGCGGCGGCCGATGTCACCACCTCGACCAGTGGCGCCGTCGTCACCTCCACCAGCACCGACCTCGGCAGCATCGTCCTCGGCTGGGGTGAGCGGCACTCTGACACCGAGATCACCACTCCGCGACCGGAAGACGTCACCGCGCGCTGCACCGGCCGTGGCGACGACCTGGCCGTCGACATCGCCGCACCGCACGGCTGGACGATCCAGGCCCGGCACGGCTCACCGGTCCTGACCGTCGCGAACACCGACCAGAACCTCCCCGCCGCCGACATCGACACCACCCACCAGGTCCTCGACGTCCTGCACGGCGTCGACTGGTCCGAGACCGACCAGGTCGACATCGCAGCCACCGCTGACGCACCACTTGACTGGAAACCCACCCACAGCGGCCGCATACAGCTCTCGATCCATATCGACTGCCGCTGAACTGCAGTTCTCCGCCCGTGTCGCGACGCCATGAACTGGCGGCAAGGGGTTGGTTCCCTGCAAGCCTTCAGCGCGTCTTACGGGGTGGGGCAGCGTGGCGCGAATCGTCAACCGCTGCCGCAAAACGGGGATGACGACGACAAGGGCGGGTCTTGCAAACGATGACCTATTGCGGCTTGGACGCGACTCCCGGCGGGGGGCGACTATTCGAGTCCGGTCGAGTACCGATACGAAACCGGCGTCAGATCGACCTCGTCGATAGCCCATGGTTGCCTGACGACAAGTACTCCACCGGATGCGACCGGTGGCTCGACAGTACGAGCCAGTGGCAGGCGGAGTCCTTGGCCCGCAGGCGAGAAGCACGGACGTCGTCGCGAGTTCGGACGTTCAGTCGCCACGATCGACGCCCCGCCGCGGCGTCGGTGCGGCAAGGACGACGATCAGCTCGAAGAGTAGTTGCCAGGCTGAGCGCGAGACGACGCCAACCACTCGCTCTGGCGGTCGCATCGGAACCAACTGGATCAGGTAGTCGGCCGTGCGTGCACACCAACCACACAACCGCCGAACGACCACCCCCTTGGTGAATCACCCACATTTCGAAGACAATCCGCGTCCCGGGCCCGCTGCTGTGTCCGGACCACTGCGAGGCCGCCACCTCTACCACCTGAGAAGGGAAGACATGTCTAGTTCCGCACTGATCACACCGGGGGACAGTCGATCTCCGGTGCTCATACACGTCCCGCACGCCTCCCGCATCATTCCGTCCGAGGTGCGCGCAGACCTGCGGTTGAACGATGTCGAGCTGGCCGCCGAACTCGACGAATCAACCGACACCGCCACCGACGAGATCGCAGCGGTAGCGGTGCGCCACACACGGTGGCGGCCGACCACCGTGGTCAACACGCTCTCGCGGCTGGTGATCGACCCCGAGCGGTTCCCCGACGCCAGGGAGGCGGCCAACGAATTCGGCCGGGGCGCGGTCTACACCCGTACCTGCAACGGCGCACCGCTGCGCGCCGAGCCCTACCCGCGCACCGCTGATCTGCTCGATGCTCATTTCCGTCCCTACACCGACGCGGTCACCGGGGCCGTCGAGGATCGCCTGCACGCGTGCGGACGCGCGGTGATCATCGACCTGCACTCGTATCCCGAAAAACCGTCCGGGTTCGAGAACCCGGACGCCGCGCGCCCTGCGCTGTGCATCGGCACCGACCCGGCCCACACCCCGGACTGGTTGATCGACGCCACCCGTGGCGCATTCGCGTCCCTCGCCGAGATCGGTCACATCGCCGAGAACACCCCCTACGCGGGGTGTTACGTACCGCTACGCCACTACAGCCGCGACGAGCGCGTGGTGTCCGTGATGATCGAGCTGCGCCGGGACATTTATCTGACCGACCCGCGCACCCCCGACCTCTCGCGCGTCGACCGGATCGGCCGTGCCCTCGCCCGCCTGAGCGACGCGGCCACCGATCGGGTGACCGCCAGTGTGTAGACCCAAACCCGGGCCACGATGCACCCCCCACATGCGCCAACGCCTCAACAAAGCCGCCACGCGCGTCGAGACCGCACGCGCACGGTTGGCCGAAAACCCGGCGCTCCCGCGTCTGCAACGCCGCCTCGCCGCAGCCGAGGCAGACCACGCCAAGGCCCTCGCGCTGTTCGACGCCACTCCCGGCGGCCAGGACCAGCTACGCGCCGCGATCGAGGCATCCAGCGACCCCAGAGATCGGGACGCGCTGACCACGCGTCTACGAGATGCTGAGAGGCTACGAACCGAGCAGATCGACGCGCTGCACCACGCACGCGCAGGACAGACCGATGAGGAAGGAACCGACGATGCCCAACGAGGAACCGATGACACAGGAACGCCGCGAAGCATTCTGGAGGCAGCACGGGTGGAGCCCGGAGCTACCGGAGGACCAGCGCAAGAAGATCGAGGACTACTGGAGCGACACGGAGATCCAGGAGGCCGAAGCCCTCGGCTTCTGATCAACGGCCAGCAGATCACCCCAACCGCTGAGCACACACTCTCCGATGCCGCGCGCGAGCGATTCACCACGGCAGGGATGTCGGCACCGACACTCTACGAGCTGGCCCCGTCCGACTCCGACATCTACCGCGCCCAGATACTCGAGCTAACCGAAAAGAACCCCTACGCTGCGTCCGTGCATGTCTACGACGAGAACGAATACCGCCAAATGCGTCTTCTGGTGACCGATGACGGAAAAGCCGGCGTCGCACTCAAGGACGACGAGATCGTGTCCGCGTTCGCCCACAAGGACTGCGCGCACCCGAAGTCCGTGCAGTCGATGCTCTGCCAGGCCACCGCGCTCGGCGGCCGCCGCCTGGACTGCTTCGACACCGTCCTGCCCAAGCTCTACGCCCAGGCAGGGTTCGTGCCCGTCGCGCGGTTGAAGTGGAACGACGACTACGCCCCCGACGGCTGGGACTACGACACCTTCCGTGAGTACAACAACGGCCGTCCCGATGTGGTGTTCATGGCATACGACCCCGATCACGTCGGAGGCACGTACACCCGAGGGGCGGGGGAGAACATCGACGACTACGACGACGGAATCACCCGTGCCCGGCAGTACCGGCCGCGCTGATACGGAAGGCCGTGGATCAAATCCGTCCCCATCGCGGCAAAGGCCCACTCCCGACTTACGAGTCGGCTGGTTTTACGCCCAGGAGCGCACGGTGTTCCTCGAGCAGGTGCACACGAGCCATCCGAACGAGACGAAGTAGGCCTTGCTCACGCTGCTCGCCCTCTTTTCGAAATCGGTTCCTCGACTGTGAGATTCGCGAGAACTCCAAGAGCGCCGCGATTGAGGCTGGCACCGACTACCGGCGCACATGTCTGAATCAGTCCGCGATCTTCATGGTCCGCCAGGCAAGTCCTCCGTGCAGTATCTCGGTTATCCGACTGCCGCGAACATTCCCGCTTATTCGAGGTCTACGCGCGAGCCGACGAGGCGACGATTCGGAGGGCCCGCGGACGGGCTGTGCTGAAGAGCCTGTTCCTGATCCTCATGGGGCAGAACCGGGAGCGGGGCCTTCCAGGGGGAAGCCGAGATGGGGCTGGCAGGCCGCGCCGCACTCGATCGGGTTCTCTCCTGGTGACGAACGGGTCACCTGCCGGGCATCGCCGACATCAGCATCTGCAGCGCGATCGGTCGCATGCCCTGAGATGACGCGGGGAGTGCATCTCTGTGCCTGGTCCGGGCCGTGTGCGGCACTCCGGCCGTTGGAAAGATGGGGTAAGATGAGAGAAGATGGAGGAGGACATGAGACGGTCGATCGCGGAGCGTGCCGAGCAGATCGCCGCCGCCGCCCACGTAGGGCAGGTCGACAAGGCCGGCCAGCCCTACATCACCCACCCCGCCCGCGTCGCAGCACGTGTAGCCGGCGACGAGAACGCCGTCGCGGCCGCCTGGCTGCACGACGTTGTCGAAGACACCGCGGTCACGCTCGCGGACCTCGAGGAATCCTTCCCGGCCGAGGTGACCACCGCGGTCGATGCGCTGACCCGTCGCCGCGGCGAGGCCCCGGCCGACTACTACGCCCGCGTGCGGACGGTGCCGCTCGCGCTGACGGTCAAGCTCGCGGACATGGCCGACAACAGCGACCCGCAGCGCCTGGCCAAGCTCGACGCCGCCACCCGAGACCGCCTGATCGCCAAGTACGCCCGTGCGCGGGCCGAACTGACCGCCGGTGTGTAGGGCCGAGGACGAAGGCGGCCGCAGATGCACCGATCACCGACGACAGAAGGCGAAGTCGATCGAGGACCTGCGCCCCGACCCGTTACCGGACCGGCCCGACGTCGACTGGGCCACCGACCCGGCCAGCACCCCGCGCCAGCTCTACGCCGACTATCCGACCCACGTCGCAGCCCTGGTCGTCGACACGATGGCCACCGCGAAGCAGCAGGAGGCCGCGATGACCGCTGACGTGCTCGCCGCGCTCCCTGCCGATGCTCGGATGCACGGACTCGCGTTCCGGATGAAAAGCCCGGCCTCGCTCGCCCGCAAGCTGGGTGACCGTGTCAAGGCCGCGCCGTTCGCCCCACCGGAGCGGATCGTCGAAAAGATCACCGACGTCGTCCGCTACACCGCGATCGCGCGCCCCGAGCAGGTCGTCCACACGGCCCGCACGATGGCCGCGCGGCTGGCCGATCGCGGCTGGACGATCATCGAGGCCGAACAGTCCTACCTCGACGGCAACCAGTACAAGGGCCTGCACATGCTCGACCGCCACCCCGACGGGCTGGTCGCCGAGTTCCAGTTCCACACCGACCAATCGCAGCAGGTCAAGGACGACACCCACCTCGACTACGAAACCGCCCGCGACACCAGCGTTCCCGCCACCGAGCGCGCCGCGCTGATCGAGAAGATGACCGCCCGCTGGGCCGATGTTCCCACCCCGCCCGGGCTCGCGGACCTGACCGAACTCGGCGGCTGCCCGGTCACACCGAAGACCTACGCACCACGCAAGATCACTCGCGGAAGGGACGCACAATGAGCCTCTACACCGTCAGCTACCTCGGCCAGGACCAGTGGCTCGCCTACGAGGACACCCAGGCCGCCCGGATCTACGCCTACGTCCCGAACCTCGGCCGATTCGTCCTGCACCGCCAGCTCGGCCAGGACTTCTACTGGGACAACGAACTCGACTGGACCCCGGTCGACGCCGCCGCCGGCCACGCACTCGTCGACGCCGGGGTACTCGGCAAGCTCGACGGCCGCCGGCACAGCGACCTGCTCGACGAGCTGATCGCCGAACCCGACTGCCGCACCGTCGACGAGGTGTTCGGCGCCCAGCCCGTCCCCGAACGGACACCCACCCCGCAGGAGTTCGCCGCGGCCAAGGTCAACGCCCTGGCCAGCGCCGAACCGGGAAAGTGGGTCACCTACAAGGTCTACGGCCAGGACAAACGCCGCCTGGCCAGCGTCGCCGCCCGCGACCTGCGCACCGGCAAGATCGCCGCGGTCCGTAAGTCCGGCCTGCACATCGACTCCCGAGTCACCCCGACCGCCGACGGTCGCCTCGCCGTGGAGATCGCCCGGACCGCATAGAGGCTCGGCGAAGTGCAGACCGACCGAGCCCTCCTGGCTGCCCGCATCCGCGAAGCGCACCGGCTTCCCTCGTTCACCACCGGTGTCGTCGACGACATCACGAGCACCGTGGTGGCCGAAGCGCTCGTGACCGAGAACGTCACCCTCACGGTCACGATCACCTCCCGACGGTTCGCCGTCGGGCCGGGGCGATGGGATCCGGCCGCCGCCGGAACCGTGGTGACGGTGACTGTCGCGAGCGCCGACAGCGAGTCAGGTGCTCGCCGGCACGTGGAATCGCACGAGCCGGAGGCGTGGGCTCGGGCGGTGTTCGCCGAGTTCGACGACGATGCCCAGCGGATTTACTTGCTCGGCGGCATCGACCCGGACACCGGACGTCCCGAGCACGGCCTGGTCGCCTACCGCCTCTACCTCGACGAGGACGCGACGCCGATCCGGGTTCCTCCGCAGTTGGTCGGCACGCCCCATTACTGGATCGGATCTCTGCACTGAGTCGGATGCGCGCGGGGCTGAGGCGTGTGTACGAGACGGAGGGGACGTGTCATCGCCGCATGTCAGAAGGGGTGCGTGTGGGCGACCACGGCCATTCTTCTGATCAGGGACGTCGGGTGGCCGGTCGGCCAGGTGCCCTGTTTGACGGTCGCATACCGGCCGGTTCTGCGATGATTCCTCTGATGGGCGAGAACTCTCGATCTGTAGGGAGACTCGGCGCCCGGCCGGTGCACGGTCGGGCGAACCCCCGACGGTGAGGGACGCGATGCGATCCGGACGGCCCGCCCTCGTGGTCGGGGTCTTCGTCGTTCTCCTCGGCGTCGCACTCTTCGCCGTCAACCGCGGACGGATCGAATTCAGCGCGGTCGCAACCGTGTGCGGCCTGCTGCTGTCCGCGGTGGGTCTCTACCTGTCCCGCCACCCGGTGGCGGTGGTACCGCGGACCCAGCAGCGTGAATATGCCGTCGAAAGGCTGGCCGAGTCGGTGCGTCTCCAGTGGGAGGAGGAAGCGAAGATCCGGGGTCTGGCCGACCCGGATCCGATGCCCGTGCGCTGGACACTCACCAGGCACGACGTGTCCGACCATCCCCACCACGTCTTCCACGGCCGACCGGGATTCGAGGGCAGCAGCGATCGCATCGACGACCTGACCGAACGGTTCGACACCCTGCAACGCCGACGGCTGGTGATCCTCGGCGGGCCCGGCTCCGGCAAGACCACCCTGGCCGTGCAGCTGCTCCTGCGGCTCCTCCAGGTCCGCGCACCGACGGATCCGGTTCCGGTGCTGCTGACCGCGACCAGCTGGAACACCACCGCCCATCCGCGCATGCAGGACTGGCTCGCCCTCCGCCTGAACGAGGACTACCCGGCCCTGCGCGCGATCGACCGGGCCATGCCCGAAGAACTCGTCACCAATCGCATGGTGGTGCCGGTGATCGACGGGCTCGACGAACTCGACCCGGACCACCGGGCAGCGCTTCTCAGCGCGCTGAACGAATCCCTTGGAACCACCGATCCGCTGGTGCTGACCAGTCGCACCGACGAATACGTCGCCGCCGTCGACAACGCGGATGTGCTCACCGCCGCCGCGGTCATCGAGGCCCGACCTCTCACCGCGCGCGATGCCGCGGACTATCTCGAGGATTGTCTTCCGCCCCGGCGGCGCCCCGGGTGGAACGAGGCACTCGAACAGCTGCGCTCTGACGGCGATACACCCTTGGCCCAGACATGCGCGACCCCGCTCGGGTTGTGGCTGCTGCGCACCGTGCACATCGAGAACAAGACCGATCCCACCCCGCTGGTCGATCCGGCCCGCTACCCGGACGCGGACACCATCAAGGCGCACCTCTTCGACGAGCTGATCCCAGCAGTCATCACCAAACGGCGCCCGGTGCGCGACGGATCCGATCCACTGCGCCCGCGCCGCGACTGGGAACCCGACGCGACCCGGCGATGGCTGACCTACCTGGCGCTTCAGCTCCGCGGCGAGCGCGACCTGCGCTGGTGGCAGCTCCCGGCGTTCCTCCCGCGCCGAGTCGCAACAACGTTGGTCGGGCTGGTGGCCGGGCTGGTGTTCGGGTGGGTGTTCATGATGGCGCTGCCGGTGTTCCCGGTGGCGGGGCTGGTGGTCGGGCTGGTGGTCGGGCTGGTGGTCGGGCTGGCGTACGGAAACAGAATCCACAGGACGCTGCCAGAGCCTGCATATGCCAATTTTCGGCTCCGCGGCCGCGGCCGCGGACTTGCCCGGGATCTGGTGGTCGGGCTGGCCTATGGGCTGGCGTTGGGGTTGGTGTTGGGGCTGGCGTACGGACTGGCGGAGGAACTGACGGATGGACCTGCGTTCGGCCCGGCGTTCGGGCTGGCGTTCGGGCTGACGTTCGGGCTGGCGTTCGGGGTGGCGAGTTGGGTGCGGTCGCCGGCAAGCAACGACCGATCTCGAACCCCGACATCGACCTACCGGGATTCCCGCAACCTCCTCGCCCTGACTGTGCTGACGACCGCGCTGACGTTCGTGCTGGCGGTCGTACTGGTGATCGGACTGATAACCGTGCTGCCGGTCGGGCTGACGCTCGGGCTTTCGGTCGGGGCGGTGGTCGGGCTGGTGGTCGTGCTGGTGGTCGGGATGGCACGAAACCCTGCTTGGTTCGCGTTCGTCCTTTCATCCCGATGGCTGGCGTTGAGGGGCAAGTTGCCGAGACGGCTGATGGGATTTCTCGACGATGCCCACCGGCTCGGCCTGCTGCGGACCGTCGGAGGGGTCTATCAGTTCCGACACGCCGAACTTCAAGACCATCTCGCAAGATCCGGGGATTGATACCAATCCTCACAAGGGGCGATGAGCCTGTCGGTTCGCCCCAATCTGCAATTTTCGAGCGCCCCGTAACGACTGTGCAGTCGACGAAGGTCAGGATGGGTTGTCAGTGGTGGGCGCAGGTGTCGGGGCGACGACACCAACTGCGTTGATTCCCCTACGGATCAAGCGGGGTCAGGCGCTGGTGTTGTACGCCGCGCGGGGCGGCGGTGATGGCGTCGAGGACCGGGCCAGCGGTGGTGTGTGCGATGTTCATCGGCGGCGCCCACTGTGCGATAACGGCCGCCTCGGCATCGGCCGGGGCCGGGTGCAGGCACCACGTCAGCCGCAGGTGGGTGTGCATCCACGCGGTCAGACGGATCTCGTCCTCATCGGCGAGGACGACGCGGTCGGTGCGCCGGGTCTGGTAGCCCTCGGTGTCGAGGAGCAGCCCGGCGAGGGTGCGGCGCAGATTCTTCGCGAGACCGACGTAGAGCAGCCGCACACCCGGCTCGGTGGGATGCGCGGGGCCGGGGAGATGCGCGAACACGTCGGGAGCCGCCCACCACGCGTACAGGCCGGACGCGGCCGGCAACGCGGACAGGTCGTCGAGTGCGTGGCTGGTGGCGCTGAGCGCGGTGACGGTCCCGGCCGGATCGAGCGCATCCGGCGGGGGTGAGGTCTGCATGGCCGACAGTGTGCCGCGTGCGGCCGACAACTCGGATTCGCCGGTGGCAGGTGGGGGTCGTTCGGCACTTGGCCCGAGTCTCTGCGGCCCCGTTGATGGTCCGGGTCGGCAAGGGACGGGATGCCAGGGACCTCACCGCAGCGGCCGATGACAAGATCCTCTGGTGAACAGGGTGGAATGGATCCTCACGGTCGTCGCAGCACTAGCGTTCGTCTCCGGATGGTGGGCGCTGTGGCGGACTCGTCCGAGCGTGCAGTTCCGGCCGGCCAAGGACGGGCTGTCGGTGTGGTTCCGGGTTTCGGTCGGTGCCGCCGTGGTTGCAGTGGTCGCGCTGGTCGTCCTGGTCGTCATGGGCATCTGGAAGGAATGGCTGATTACTCGCTACGGCGGAGTTCTCGGTCCGCTCGGGGCGATCGTTGCGGCCGCGATTGCGTCGGCCGGCGCCGCGAGATTGGCGATAGCGCAGACGAGAAACGCCGACAGAACTCGCGCCGAGGACGCGGAGAAGGACCTCTGGACTCGTTTCGAGGGGGCAGCCAAACAACTTGCAGACGAGGACCACTTCATGATTCGCGTGGCCGGGGTGTACGCCTTCGTCGGACTGGCCGGTGACTGGCTGCGGCATCACGAACGCCGGAAAGCCCTCGGCATCGGCAGATCGACTGTGCGCGGCGAGTGCGAAACGATCACCGACACCCTCTGCGCATACCTGCGTCAGAACACACACAAGAAGGGCCCGGAAGAGGACCAAGCCGGCGAGAAGGTGGTGAACGAGGCGATCATTGCCCAGTTTCGCGCCCACCTCGGACTTGAGGGCCCGAACCGAAACGGAATCAGTGTCGAGAAGGGCGCATGGGCCGACCTCGGGATCGAACTGGACCTACATGGCGCTGAGCTTTCGCGGTCGTACCTCGACCGGATGGACCTGAAGAAGGCTGTCCTCGCGCGAGCAGACCTGCACAACGCGGACTTGAGGGGAGCGCATCTCGACGACGCCAACCTACAGAGAGCGGACCTGCGAGACGCGGACCTGAGGGAAGCGCATCTCGACGGCGCCAACCTGCACGGCGCGGACCTGCGAGACGCGGACCTGACGGGCGCCTCTGTGAAAGACACGATCTTCGAGCACATCAAATACGACGACACGACGAAATGGCCGAACGACACGTTCGTTCCACCAGCGAACGCCACGGACTGGACAGAACCACGAGAAGACGACGATCAGATCAGCAACGACGGATCGGAGTCAGTGCCGTCCAAGTAGATCGACTTCGTCGGCGGTCTTGTCGTCGCGCAGACCCTTCCAGCTCGGGTGACGCAGACTTCCGCCGGTGTACTCGCGGTACTCGACGTCCCCGACCAGCCTTGGCTCCACGTAGTGCGCGCCGCGGGCGTCGCGTGCCGGCGCGGCGGTGGCGAGTGGGCTGGTGGGGCGCTCGATCTGCGTGAGCTGCTGCCGGAGCGCTCGTCGGTCGGCGGTGGTGAATCCGGTTCCGACGTGGCCGATGTAGACCAGGCGGTGATCGTCGTCGTAGGCACCGAGGAGCAGTGAACCGACCCAGTCGCGGGCGATGCCGGTGCCGTCGACCCAGCCGGTGCCGTCGACCCAGCCGATGACGATGGCCTCGGTGTTGTTCCGGATCGGGGTCTTGATCCAGGCGAACGACGGCCGGCCCCTGTCGTCGAGGGCGACGACCTCACCGTCCACGATGCCGTCTCGGCCCCTGAACGCGCCGGAGAGCGCTTCGGCCAGTTCGGGGAAGGAGTTGGTGGCCTCGTTGCCGTTGCGGCTGAGCAGGCGGCACTCACCGTCTCGGACGGTGGCGATCACGCGCTGTCCGTCCCACTTCCACTCAACAGCCCAACCGGGGCCTGACGGCACCTCACCGAGCGTGGCCAGCATCGGTGTGGGGTGCAGGCGTTGGCGATCAGATCGCGCAGTTCCTGCCCGGCCGCGTTGAGCTGGCTGGTGCCCTGCGCGTGGACGACGGCACCACACTGTTGGCGTCAGACACGCAGGGGTGGCAGGCGCGGTGCAGTTGCGGGTTGGCAGTGCCGCTGATGTTCGAGCGGGTAGCCGATTCCGACTGCGATCTGGCGCTTCACCAGGTGTACGACCCTGATGGCGGTCCGGCACCATATTCGGTTGAGGAGAGCTGCAACACTGAGTGGCTCGATCACGTCCGGCCGCATGTGGGCATCCTGGCGATCCGGCAAGCCGTCGAGGATCGGCGAGCCGCCGACGCGCCTCGACCACGCAGTAGCGGCAGCCCGAGCGGAAGGCTCCTCCTTGGCGGAGATCGGCGACGCAGTCGGCATGAGTCGGCAATCCGCCCACGAGCGGTGGCGGTGAATTGAGCCGGGGGAACAGTCTCAGCCCGACGAGGTGCCCAGTAGTTGGATTCGACTATTCTCCGTTGCGCCCGGCTGTCGCCGAGTGGGATGCGGTGGGCGTCAGGCTCGGACGTGCGCGAAGGCCCGTGAGCGGCTCGCCATAGAGTGAAGCCCTCGCCACCGCATGCCGTGTACAGGCAGCCGCGGCGGCCGACGAGCCACCGCCCTCAAGGCGATCTCTCATACATCAACGGCCCACAGCGCGCGTACGTCAGGAGCAGCAGTGACAAAAGCCAAGGCGCCCGCCACGAACCAGGCGGCCTCGGCTCTTGCTCGGCTGTCCGCTGCGCAGTCTGAGGAGTTTGCCCGGACCCGTCAGCGGCTGGTCATCCACGACTACCTGCCCCAGACCTTTCACGACGGCGCCGCCGAGGCAAGTAAGTGCGAGTGGAGCTCGCACATCGCCGCCAGCCTCACCGCCGAGGAGGCTGGCGCGCTCGCCTGGGTGCTCATCGACGAGATGATGCAGGTCCGCTTCGGCCCCGCCATCAGCCTGTACGACACGTGGCGCAAGCACACACTCGCAGGAACCAAGATCCCGCCAACGGAAAAGGAGACCGTCGCCTCGTTCGTCGAGCCGGTCTTCGGGCTGCCGAAAAAGCCGAAGAGCGAGGACCACCTGTACGGCCATGTCGGTGAGTGGCTGTGGCACCTGCTCACCAAGGACAACGCAGCCGTCCGCGTTCAACCCGACCCGAAGGGTGACGTCACCGACGCTGGCGGAGACGGGTTCTCCATCTACGTGAACCCCACGGGCGCGCTGCGATTCCGGCTGTGGGAGAGCAAGAAGAACACCGGGTCCGGATCGCTATCGACCAGCCTCAACAAGGCCTACAAACAGATCGCTGACTCCGGCCAGCGTTACGTCGCGAAAATCGTCGGAACCTTCACGTCGGGCTCGTACGACAACGAGATGCTCACCTTCATCGCCCGGGTGCCCGCCGCATGGACCCAAGGCGACGAGCTAGTCGGCGCCGGGGTGACGCTCGCGACCCACCAGCCGCTGCCGGTGAAGCCGTTCAAGAAGATGAGCGAGAATCTGCCGTTGCTGGACAAACCAGGTCAGCTACGCGGCCTGGCTACCAGCATCAGCTGCTACGACGAGCTCGCCAAAACTGTACGGAGGTTCGCGTGGACCGCGCTCTAGCCGCCGAGCACCTCAACGCCGCGTTCGGCGACGACCAACTCACCGAGCTCCCCACCGTCACCGAGCTCACTGAATTCATCGCTGAACTCGAGATCGAGCTCGTCCGCGGCCTCACTGACACCGGATTCCGTGCCGACCTCACAGCACTGAGACGCACTGCCTGGTATCTGCACGGGATCGCTTCCACCGCCGAGGGATTCCGGTACCCGCTTGAGCAGCGCCGCCGCGCGTTCGCTGTCAGCGCCCACGTCCACGATCTCCTCCTCGAGGATCCAGCCGAAACAGGCCGCGAGCGAATGGCGACTGCGTTCGCAGCGCAAGTCGGCTACCACCGCGCCGACGAGAGCCCCAACGCTGGCGCCATCTACCGCAAGATGCGCGACGCCGTGGTCGAGCCAGCCAGTTTCACCGACAGCGCAGATGTCGCCCTCCGGGCCGGAATTCTGTTCCTCGGCCTCGACATGGCCACCCTCAACCGGCGGCTACGTACCTGGGCGGCCGCCGCCGCCGCGCTGACCCGTGGTACCGAGCTCGAAAGCCTCGACGGCACCATGTTCGGCCCGACCCAGCGGCTCCTGCGTGGCGTCGCCGACCTCGTCCAGTACCTGCGCGAAGGCAGCCCCGGCGCGCTCGAAACCGCCCGTGGACACCTGCGCCTCGTCGTCGACTACGAAGTTGGCCTCAGCGACCTCGATACCCGTTGGGTAGCTGGGCACCTCCTCGCCCTCGCCGACGGACTCGTCGACAGCAGTATCTGGGCAGTCCTCCCACCCGACCTCCCCGCAGCCGTCAAGCAGGCGTTCACCCTCGACCAGCAGCCCATCTTGACGCTGTGGCCGCCACAGCGCAGCCTCGTCGCCCACCCGACGATGAGCCCCCTCGACCCCGCAACCTCTAGGCTGCTCGTCTCCGTCCCGACCAGCGCCGGCAAGACGCTGCTCGCACAGCTCATCATTTGCGCGCACACCGCACGCGATGACCGCGACGTCTGCTACGTGACCCCGCTGCGCAGCCTCGGCCGGGAGATGCGACAAGGACTGCGGCCCCGCCTGCGCTACCTTGACCGGCGCCTCGGCGCAGACCTCCCCGACGGCTTCGGTGCCCAGGACCTCTTTGGCGACGACACCACCGACGGCGGAGACGGCACCGGTCGGCTGCCGCAGGTCGAGGTCATGACACCCGAGCGACTCATGAACGCTCTGCGGCAGAACCCACAGGAAGTCCTGAGCCGGTTCAGCCTGTTCATCATCGACGAAGTCCACCTCATCGCCGAGTCCGGCGGCCGGGGACTGCTGCTCGAAGGACTGCTGTCGCTGCTCGACGCCAGTGGCGCACGACTCATCCTCCTCTCCGGCGTGATGGGCAACGCCGCATCCCTCGCCGCATGGACCGCCACTGGACAGGCAGAAGTGCTGTTCACCGACGAGTGGAGAGCACCACGACGGCTGCACGTCCTCCTGGGCACCGAGAAGATCGAGGAGAGCCGCACCGACATCCCAGCTCGCCACCGCGGAGGTATAGACAAGACCCGATACGACCTGCGTGCCCACCTCGCGGTCCGCCCCACCAGTGCCACGGCGCGGCACCTGGAGACCAGCAAAGAGACCCCCATTGGTCAGCTTGTCATCGGCCCCGACAACAGGCGCATCACCGGGAAGGGCAACACCTCCACCGCCTACTCGACAACCGCCAAGACAGCCACATTGCTGCTCCGCGCCGGCAGTCTCCTCATGGTCGTCTCCCACCGAGCCACCGCACGCGACGCCGCGAAGGTCATGGCCGACGAGCTTGAGGAAGACCCGCGCTCCCAAGGCCTTGCCGACGCCCTCGCTGCACGCCTCGGCGACGACCATCCCCTCGTCGGCACAGTCCGCAAGGGCGTGGCCTACCACCACGCCGGGTTGCCCGTCGAAGTACAAGAAGCCGTCGAAGACGGGATCCGCAGCGAGACAATCAAGGCCGTCGTCGCAACCAGCACCCTCACCGACGGTGTGAACCTGCCCGTTCGCACCGTCGTCATCGCAACCACGGAGTACGACGGTCAGGACCCAGCCTTCCGGATGACTGCCGCCCAACTCCTCAACGCCGTCGGCCGAGCAGGCCGAGCCGGTAAGGAGTCCGAAGGCTGGATCGTGCTGGCCCTTCAGAAGGCACTGACCGGCAGCGACTTCGACCGGCTAACCCCCGGCCCTGACGAACTTGAAGTTCGCTCGACCGTAGCCAAACCGGCCGCTCTCGAAGCTCTCGTCGAAGCCGAGGCGCTGGTGGCGCAGACACAGGACGCGATACTGCGGCTGACCCCCGACCAGGAGACCGGAGGGTTCGTCAACTACGTCTGGTTCATTCTCCACGTCCTGGAGCACGTGCCCGACCTCGCGAACACCAGGACCTGGCGCGAAGTCGTGGAACGCCTGTTCGCGTTCACCCAGCTCCCCGAAGACCTCAAGGAGCGGTGGCTGGCACTCGCCGAACTCGTCGCAAGTCAGTACGAGCAGACACCACCCGCGTCACGTCGACGCTGGGCACAAGCCGGAACCAGCCTGGCGTCAGCCGCCGCGATCGAGACGATCGCCGAGGAACTCGCCGACCATGTGCAACAACTTGGTGGCCCCGATGAGCAAACACTCGAGGAAACACTCGACGTCCTCACCAGCCAGGCCGTGTACAGCCGTCTCTTGAAACTGCCAGAAGCACGGAAGTACTTGCGCTTCCGAAAGTCACCCAGAGGCGCGGACATCGAGGTCGACGCTGACGCCGTGATTCGTGACTGGATCGCAGGACGAACACTCACCGAACTAGCCAACACCCACCTCACCGAGGTGACGAACCGGGCGTTCCGACTTGAGCAAATGGTCGACGGCATCAGCGAAGGAGTACAGCACTACCTGTCCTGGACTGTCGGTCTCATCATCGTCCAAGCGAACGACATCCTTCTGTCGCGACTCAGCCCAGTGCAGCTGTTCGCCAGCACTGCCGCCCATCTGCGTTACGGCGTAGATACTCCCCTCTCTATCGATCTGCTCGTCCGAGATGTGAAGTCCCGGACGCTGGCGCAGCACCTGGGGCGCGTGGCTGGGGATGCCGGGCTGGATGAAGAAGGCTTGCGCGAGTACTTGAGCGAGCAGCACATTCAGGGGTGGCGCGCCATCCTCGGAGCGACTCCGACGGATGTTCTTGACCTGCTCCAGTACGTCCAGGGTAGAGACCGACACAAGCTGGCCGAGATGATGGCAACCGGTGCTGTCACCGCTCAGTCTCGGCTTGAGGGCGACGAGCAAGTCGCCCCGGTACCCGTGACCGTGGTCGCGTCGACCACCGGTGATGAGCTGAGGATCCTGGCCGAAGATGGCTCCGTTCTCGGGTTGATTGTGGCGCGTGATCATGCCGGCGTCGCCGCGGTGCTCGACAGCGGCCTGCTACTCGACTTCAGCCTTCAGGGCACCACTGTGACGATCACTCGCGCCACAGCGGGTCAACTCAGTTTCCTGTAACCCTTCGTGGATATTCGGAACGTGCGAGCTGGGCCGTCGGTCGAACCACCGCTGGTCGCGGCGTACGGGCCTGTGATCTGGCGTGATGGCATGTCCCGGCGGGGGCTGCGGTGTGGGGCCGGCTCCGGCGGTCGTGGTTGTGGTGGCGCGCGCTGGGCGTGAGCCGTGCCGAGGTTCGGGCAGGCGGGGGTGCCCCGTCGCAGGGCTGGTCGTTGGGTCGGCGGTCGGTGTCGCGTCGGGTCGTCGATCGGTGCGCCGCCCGCCGGGTGGGTATCGCGATGCAGGGCCCTGCGTCGTGGGGCGGCCCCTTGGGCTTCCCCTCGGATCGTGGAGGGTTCCTTATGCTGCGGCCGGTTGGTCTGCGGCGATCCTCTCGTAGTCGGCGGGCGACTGCAATCCCGCGGCGCTGTGCCGTCGACGGGTGTTGTAAAAGTCCAGACACCAACCCACGACCACCTGCCGGGCCTGGTCGCGGGTGGTGAAGTGGTGCCGGGACAGAACCTCGTGCTCGAGGGTGGAAAAGAATGCCTCCGCGGCGGCGTTGTCGAAGCATGATCCGACCCGGCCCATCGACTGGCGTAGCCCGAGATGCCCGCACAGATCGGTGAAACTCTTTGCCGTGTAGGTCGATCCGCGGTCCGTGTGAAACACGACCCCGTCGATCGCCGCCCGGCCGCCGCGCACCGCGCCCGCAATCTTGATCGCATCGCCCGCCAACCGCGCGTCCGGGTGCACACTGGTCGGGTAGGCCAGCAACGTGCGGGAGAACGGATCGATCACGATCGCCAGGTAGAGCTTGCCCTCGTCGGTGGGGATCTCGGTGAGATCGCCGCACCACGTGACGTTCGGCGCCGGGGCGGTGAAATCCCGGTTGAGCAGGTCCGGGAACGTCGGCGCCGCTGCCGGTCGGTCGGCTCACGATCGACCGACTTGTACAGCCAGGAGACGGACACGCCCAGCAGCAGGCAGCAGAACGCGTGTGGCACCCCGTGCATGGTTCTCTGGTCAGCGACGAAACGGGCCACGCTCACCTCGTCGCCTCCTTCACCCACAGAAACCACCGATCGCTTTGAAACGTCGCGCTCCGTCCGCAGCTCGGCGTTCTCCTGGCGCAGGCGTGTGAGCTCCGCGACCTCGTCGCCCGACAAGGCCCGCGTGCCGTCACGATCGGCGCGCTCCTTCGCGACCCAGTTGCCGAGGGTGCCCCGCGTTGACGCCCAGGTCGCGGGCCACCTGTGCAATCGATTTCCCGGTCTCCTGCACGATCCGGACCGCCCCCTCACGGAACTCCGGATCGAACTTCCGACGTGTCTCTGGCATGACTACCTCTCATAGCGCATGCCTCCACGGTTTTGGGGGAAGTTCAGGAAACGTCTCGTTCGAGGGTTGTCGGACGCGGCACTTGTCAGCGTCCGGTCGGATATGTCGGACGGGTGTGACGATCGGGTCCGTGGGGGCCGGTGGGGACTTTGCTTGGCCCTGTTCTACGGTTTTGAGGGTGCGGTGTCGGTCTCGTAGTTGATGTTTCCCTTGTGCTTGGTGGACGAGCGGTGTATCAGCGTGCCGCTGGTGTGGTCGTCGACGAGGAGTGCGACCGTGTCGATTTCGGCGGTGAGCGGGTGGTCGAACGTGGCGCGGGCGTTTATCGCGCAGATCGACTCGGATTCCGGCGCCGGGTACAGGGCGGCGATGACCGTCGCCGGCGTGAATCGGCCCCCGAGCTCGTTGCCGTCGGTCCGACCGTTCCACCATCGCTGCAGTGCTTGGTCCTGGGCGCGCTCGCGGGTGACTTCGACGTCCATGATGGTGAATCGTTGGTAGCCTGCCGCGCCGAGTTGTCGCAGCAGTCCTTCCCCGAGTCCGGGCCAGCTGAACGTGCCCTCGATGACGATGTTCTCGTCGCGGGCGATGCACATGTCCTGGAGTGCGTCGAGGATCTTCGTGGATTCGGTGTGCACCAGTGTTGCCAGTTCGCGGGGCATCACTGTCCCGCCGTCCGGCAGTGGCGTGTCGAGGATGGCGCGGTAGGGGCCGGATTCGAGTGCGTCGCGGATCGGGTGGTCCTTGACGTGGTCGGCGTCGAGGACGCGCCAGCCCTGGCCCCCGAGACCGTTCTTCTGGATGTTCGTCGACTTGCCGGCGCCGGGCACCCCGGCTGTCGCGATGGCGCAGAACTGGCCGCCGAGGATGACGTCGTTCTGTTCCGCGAGGTAGGAGTCGATGATCGCGTCGACGGTGCGACGCCGCCGGGGGTCTGCGCCGTGGAGGCGGTGGGTGGCGGTGGCGCCGTTCTTGTCGAGGATGCCGCCGCCGGCGCACATGCGCTCGTGTGCGGTGGCGGTCGCCGTTCGTGGGTCGGCTGCCACTACGTGCGCCCGGCCGCGCGCCGGGCTTCGGCGGTCGAGGCGAACAGGTGCTGGTAGTCGGTGTCCGAGATCAGGTCCCCGGCCCGTTCGATCTGGTCCCATTCGCCCGGGCTCACAAGCTGGCACAGTCGGTCGGCCGGACCGGTGTCTGCTGGGGCAACGCGTAGGACGAATCATTCTGGGCCACAATGAAAGTCGAGTTCTTCAACCGATTCTTGTGGCCGACGAAGCGGCACGCTGGGGTCGCTGTCGGCGACTGGATCGTACGGGTCTACAACCGGCGTCGGTGTCACTCGGCGATCGGGATGATCAGTCCGGTCGAGTTCGAGGGGTAGTTTGCTCGGGCGGCGGAAGCCGCTTGACCCTGTGTCCGCTGGACGGGGTCAACCTCAGCGGTCATCGAATCGACCACTGACGCCCCAGGGAAGTACCCGTTCCCGCTCAAGCTGTCGGATCTCGTCCCCGCGTCGTAGCGACGTGTTGAAGGCCCGAACCCGGATTGGGTGCGGGCCTTCAACGTGATGGAGTACGAGTTGGGAAGAGTCGACCGCTACGGTTGAATAGCCCGGGAGCGGGTTCGGCTGCCGCACTGGGGGAGTCGATGCTGACGACATCATTCAGGGGGACCAATACCGTGACAGATCCGATCCAACCACCGACGGGTGTTCCGCCGAATCCCGGAGCAGCTCCGTGTCCCGGCTCGGCAGCCGGATACGTTCCTGTTGCGCCGCCAGTGTGGGTGCAGCCCGTCGCGCCGCAGCCGCCGGCTGCGGGCGGCCCGCTGACCGTCGGCGCCATCGGCGGCGCGCTGGCCGGCGCCTTGGCCGGGTTCATCCTTGGCTGGTTCCTCGTGACCGTGGGGCTCGAGCAGAACGGCGACGACTTCAGTGACGTCGACGGCGGCAAGCTCATCTCGATTCTGATGATGTTCGCGGTGGTCAGTGCCGTGATCGGTGCCGGCGTCGGTCTGATGGTCGGCACCATCGTGTGGACCAACCGGAAGAACCGCTTCCGGGCGCAATACGGTCTGCCGCAGCACGGTCTGCCGCAGCCGTGGCAGGTGGGTCCGCCGGCCCCACAGCAGTACATGCCTGCGCGGCAGCAATACGCGCAGGCGACGGCGCAGCCTCCGCAGGCACCGCCGGCCGAATCGCACGAGCGCTAGCCCGCCGTGACTCCGCGGATGTCGGTACCGAGAATGCCCCTGCACCTGGGTCGGTGTAGGGGCATTCTTGTGGGTTGACCTGCACAGATGACACGTCCCACGGCCTCGCTGCCACATTCGGGCTAGTCACCCAACCTAAAAGTTGGGTAGTATGGATTCATGGCGAACGCGATGAGGAAGAAGACCCACCAGCACCCGGTGCGCAGGACCGCCCTGGTCCGGTCACCGCGTGTGGCGGCCGATGATCCGCTCTCGGCGCAGCGAGTGCGGTACCTGGCCGACGAGTTCGGGGGCGCGCAGCTGGCGGCGATCGTCGGGGTGAACAAGTCGCAGCCCAGCCGGTGGATCAAGGGTGACGAGCGGCCCGGTCCTGGCGCTGCGCCGTTGTTGATCGACCTCGAGCACGTGCTCGCTCGCGCCCGGCTGGTGTGGGGGGAGACGGCGGCCCGGACGTGGCTCGAGAGTGCGAACGTCTACCTCGACGGCGGTCGGCCGATCGACGTGCTCCAGCTGTCGGGTCCGGCGCCGGTCCTCGAGGCTCTCGACGCCGAGACGTGGGGCGGGGCCGCCTGAGTGCTCGTCTACCGCATCTTCCCGCACCTGCCGTCCGCCGGCCCCGGTCAGCCGGGGCACCCGCTCTACGAACACCGCCCGCAGCGCGGCGGCCGGATCGACCACCCGGACTATCACGTCTGGTACGTCTCGCGCCTGGCCGAGGCCGCGTGCGGGGAGAGCTTCGGCAACCTCGCCCGGTGGGAGGAGTCGATGCTCGACTTCCCCGCCGTCCCCGGCGCACGCCGCGCACTCGGTGTGTTCGAGCTTCCCGACGACCTGCGCGTGCTCGACCTCGACGACCCGGCCCAGTTGGTGCGGCTGAGGCTGCGGCCGACTCAGGTCGTGACCCGCAACCTCACCGTCACCCAGGGGTGGGGGCATCGGATCTGGTTGGAAACCGGGCCGCATGGTGGTGAGCGGGCGTGGCAGGCGGTCTCGTGGTGGTCCTTCCACCGGCCGCAGTGGTCGGTGCTGGCGAGTTGGCTGCGCCCGGACCTCGTCCGTGTGGAGGACCTGGACTTGGATCACCCCGCGATCCTCGACGCCGCGAAGGCACTGCACCGCGTCATCTCCTGACGCCGCCCTCAACACCGAGGGCCCGCACCAGGATTCGGTGCGGGCCCTCGGTGTTGAGGGGTGTGTTGTCAGCTGGCGAAGATCTGACCGAGGTCCGGGAGGCCCCCGGCGGGCGGTGCGACGTTGGGGACGGTGACGACGGTGGACGCCTGCTGCACGGTGTACGCGGTGGTGGCCGGCATGCCTGCTAGGTAGTCGGCGATGCCGGGGTAGTCCGAGACCCACATGGTCGTGGTGCCGGCGTCGTTGCGGCTGCACGAGGCGAGGGCGACGTAGGAGCCGTCGGGGACGTCGGTCACCGTCTGTGTCACCGAGCCGGGCGCGACCTCGCCGTTTGTGTACAGCGTCTGACCGGCGCGGAGGATGTCCTCGACCGGCGGCAGGACCCCGCCCGGTGCAAGCCCGAGGCCAGTGCCACAGAACAGCGTCGAGTGGGAGTTGTTGGTGATCGTGTTGGTCACCGTCGATCCGTTCACCGTGTAGGCGAAGGTGACGTCACCTGCGGCGGTGGCGGATGCCAGGGCCGGGGTGATGGCGGCCAGCGGAATCGACGCTGCCGCAACGAGTGCGGCGCGGGCGGTCAATCGCATGTAGGTGTCCTCCAACGTGTGTGCCGATACGAACAAACCGGACAGTATCGGCGTCCGCCGGCGGCGAGCGTGAAACCACGACGCTCGGCGCGGCGTCGCGTACGACGACCCGGAGTTCGTCCGGATCGTCTACCGATCGCGGTGGTGGCCCCGTGTCCTCGGCTACCGCAGCCAGGTCCCCGCTCCCGGTCGCCGCGACAGCGCCCGTGACTACGCCGAGCGGTGCCGGCTCGCTGTGTGCGAGCCCCTCGGATCGCAAGCCGATGTGCTGACCGTCGACGGTGGGATCGAGTGGTGGGGCGACGGATATCCGAGCCTCAGCCTCTCACCCGAGCACGCCGGAAGTAAGCGAACCGCGGACCCGGCCACCCTCGATGCACGGATGATCAACGCCCGGTCGGAGACGATCACACAGAAGCCGGCATTCAAGGCGGCCGCATGAGCCGGAACACAACTGTGGGGCGCGGTTTGATCAACCGAAACATTGGAACGCTCGGGCCTTCTGCAAGTTCTGGGAGCGCCAGCTGTTGACGCGCGGTGATGTCACATGCCACCTCGAGGCCGGCGCGCTGGGCCCTACCAGCATTCGGTGGGTGGTGGTGTTGCGGGTGGGGTGGGTGTGGTGTGGGCGTAGTTGTGCGGCATGGGGATATCACGGTGGCTGCATCGGGAATTATGTTGGTGTGCAATTTGTTTGGGAGTTTATTTGTGTAGATGATGATTTCGGATGTTTTGATCCTATTTTTCCTAGAGATGACGTATTGCATTGGGAGCATTGATTATTCAGCTTTAGTCGGCTTGGTGCCGTGTTGCCTGCGTCGGGATGGTGGGGTACCATGGGGGCATGACATCGGGACGGGTTGAGAGTGACGTGGCGGGCTGGACCTCGGCGCGCGCAGCGCGTCCCGGGCTCTCGTTCGGGTCTGGTGGTGTTGCGGTGGTGACGATGAAATATGTTGGTGAGACGGTAGTTTCGAGTTCGAGGGGAGCGCAGCGACCCGCTCGGCGGCAGCATGACTGGAGCACCGTCGAGCCGCGCAGCGGCTCCCTGGCGGGGAGCGCAGCGACCCGCCCCGTCTCCCGACGCGGAGCGTCGGGAGGAGCGCCGCGG
>NZ_BAABFB010000079.1:0-870 GCF_039540555.1 Rhodococcus olei
CGGCATCGCGGTCATCTTCGTCCGCAGCGCCGGCGGGACACCGAGCACCACACCGACCAGCAGACCACCGACGATCAGGGGCCAGTTGTCGGCGTCACGGATGTCGATCAGCACCGCGATCACGGCGACACCCATGCCGATCGCGGCGATGTAGTTGCCGCGCACCGCGGTCTTCGGGCCGGTCAGGCCCGACAGACCGTAGATGAACATCGAGAACGCGACGATGTACAGGATCGTGACGAGGTAGCCCATCAGGCGTCAGCCCCCTTCTTCTCGACGACCTTCTGGGCGTCCTTCTGTGACACGGTCAGGACGGCGTCCTTCTTGGGCTTGAACATCGCGAGCATCCGGTCGGTGACCACGAAACCACCGACGACGTTCAGGGTGCCGAACACCAACGCGACGAACAGGATGACCTTGATCGACCACGGCGCCCCGCCGGGCAGGTGCCCGAGCACGACCAGCGCGCCGAGCACGACGATGCCGTGGATCGCGTTGGTGCCCGACATCAGCGGCGTGTGCAGCGTGTTCGGGACCTTGGAGATGACGGCGAATCCGACGAACCCGGCCAAAACCAGGATCGCGATGTTCGCCAGCAGTTCGTTGTACATCAGGCGTTCGCCCCCTCACGGGTGACGCAGGCGGCGGCGAGGATCTCGTCGTCGAAATCGGGCGCGAGCGCACCGTTCTCGTCGAGCATCAACTCGATGACCGCCTGCAGGTTCTTCGAGTACAGCTCCGAGGCGTGCTCGGGCATCGTCGCGGGCAGGTTCAACGGCGAGCAGATCGTCACACCGTGCTTGACGACCGTCTCACCGGGCTCGGTCAGCTCACAGTTGCCACCGGTCTCCCCGGCCAGATCGACCACCA
>NZ_BAABFB010000080.1:0-7253 GCF_039540555.1 Rhodococcus olei
GATCTTCTGGAGGAAGATTCCGCCGCGGCCCCCGGGCATGCGTTCGCCGCCGCGTTGGGTGTAGCGGCGTCGTTCGACCAGGGCGGCTTGCCGGACTGCGAGGCGTTCGACGAGGTCGCCCAGTTGTCGGCGACTCATGCCGGTCAGATCCGGGTGCGACAGTGCCTCGGGAAGCGGCCGATTCGGTGTCGGGTCGGGTGCCGGGTCGTCGCGGAGAAATCCCGCGAGGTCTGCGGCGGTGCTCAAGCGCAGCCCGATGTTCGGGGTGACGTGATGGCCGTGTTCGTCGAGCAGCATCCGCGTTTCGGCGATGATTTCGCCGATGGAGTTCGGATTGACCCCGAGCAGTTCCGAAAGCACCCGCTGGGGACAGGCCTGCCGCAGGTACACGATGGTGATCAGCAGAGCTGCGGCGTCCGAGAGCAGGCGTCGCCCGCCGGCGCCCGGGGCATTGCGGCGCCGGCCGCCGCGTTGGTGCCAGCGGCGTTGCTCGGCGCGGGCGGCCTGGGCTGGTGCCAGCCGTGTGGTGAGTTCGTCCAGTTCGGCGCTGGTCATGCCGGTCAGGCGGGGGTCGGCGAGCATCGCGACGGCCGCGGCACGCTCGCCTTCTCGGTCGCGGCCGGGAACCGGCGCGGTGTCGGCGTGGGTGGGTTCGATGGTGTAGTTCCACGTTCCGCACTGGACGTGTGGGTGGATGGGTAACGCGCGCAACTCGTCTCGACCCACCGAGATCCCGATCGGGTAGTCGCCGGTGTCCAGCTCGGCGTCCACGCGCAGCCCGGTGCGGGTGCGGGTGGAGGCGATGGTCTTGACCACCACCTCGTGGCTGGTCAGCGGCCGGCCCCGCCAGTTCATGGTGATCTGGGAGAACAGCCGGTGCTCGATCTTGTTCCACTTCGAGGTGCCGGGCGGGAAATGGCAGACGGTGATCGCCAACCCGGTCTCGGCTGCCAGTGCAGCCAGTTCTGCTTTCCACAACCGGTATCGGTAGCTGTTGGAGCCACCGGCGTCGGCGGTGATCAGCAGCCGGCTCGCACGGGGGTAGTCGGCGGCCCCACGCGCCTGCCACCAGCGGCGGATAGAGGCGACCGCGAACGCGGCGGTGTCGTGGTCGACGCCGACGTTGACCCAGCCGGCGTCGGTGGTCAAGTCGTAGACGCCGTACGGGATGGCCCGGTCCGCATTCGGTCCGGTGAAGAAGCTGTGATCGACTACCTGCACCAATTCTCCGTGCGGCCGCCACTCGCGCCCCGGGGTGGGCAGCTGGCCGAGTTGTTCCTTCTTCTTCGAATCGACGCTGATCACCGGCTCGCCCGCGTCCTGGTGCGCCTTGACCTGCTCGTTGATGTAACGGAACTGCACGTCCCGGTCCGGGTGCTGTTCACCTTCCAACGTCTTGGCGTTGGCCTGCAAACTGAATCCGTTGTCCCGCAACAATCGTCCCACCGTTGGTGCGGACACCGGGTGGCCCTGCCGGGTCAGCTCCTCGGCCAGGTGTCGCAGCGACTTGGTCGTCCACCGCAACGGAGACTCCGGATCCCCACGCTCGTCCGGCTCGACCAGCGTCAACAGTGCAGGCACCAGCCGCGGATCGATCGCGTCCGCGCTCTTGCGGCCCCCGCCCGGTCGGCGGACCCGCCCCGTCGGCGCAGGCTGCCCGCCGGCCTCCAACTCGAACACGCCCCTGCGGACCGTGGTCTCGCTGACGCCGGCCGCCCGGGCCACTGCCCGCACCCCGCCATGTCCCAACGATCGGGCCTCGGTCGCCAACGCCAAACGCCGCTGACGCTCGTTCAGGTGCGGCAGCAAAACCTCGAACCGCTCCCGTAACCGCCTGTCGACCTCGCTCACGAACGCCCTACCGCACCGACCAGATCCGGATCACAAAACAACACTCTATTACCTTACAGTCACGTGCGTTCGGCAGCGTTGCCACGCGGCCCCGGCAAGGTCGCGCCGATCGCCGACACCAGGCCCGCATGGGCATCGGAGGTCACCAACCGCACCCCGGACAGCCCGCGGGCGACCAGGGACCGGAAGAACGCCAACCAGCCGGTGAGTGTGGTCACCTGAGTAGGCCCCAGTTCGGCCATTGATCGTCACAAATTCCGGCCCCGGCTGAGGTGGTCGTGGTCGCGGACGGGTGGTGCGGCGTGTCGGCACGAATCTTGGCCCCACCCGAGTTCGGATTCTCCTCGTTGGACGTGTTTCAGCGAGGGAGGACCGGTGAAGAGATCGGGTTCGCGGATGGAATTGTTCGAGCAGATCCGCCGTGATCGGCGGGATTCGGAATTGTCGATTCGGGAGTTGGCCCAGCGACACGGGGTGCATCGACGCACGGTGCGGCAGGCGTTGACCTCGGCGGTGCCACCACCGCGCAAACCGTATCGCCGCCGGGTGCGACCGGCGATCGACGACTGGGCCGAGCTGATCGATTCCTGGCTGATCGCCGACCACCAGGCACCGCGCAAGCAACGACATACCGCGCGGCGGGTGTGGCAGCGGTTGGTCGCCGAGCACGGGGCGACGATGTCGGAAGCAACGGTCACCCGGTATGTGCGCCACCGCCGCGCCGAGTTGGGGCTGGTCGAGACCGAGGTGACGGTGCCGCAGACCCATCTGCCGGCTGCGGAGGCGGAGGTCGACTTCGGGGAGGTCTACGCGGTCATCAGCGGGGAGATGACCAAGTGCTGGATGTTCGTGATGCGCCTGTCGCACTCGGGGCGGGCCTGTCACGTGGTGTTCGGAACCCAAGCGCAGGAGGCGTTCTTCGAGGGGCACGTGGGGGCCTTCGAATGGTTCGGCGGTGTGCCGCACCGCATCCGCTACGACAACCTCAAACCCGCTGTGGTGCGGGTACTGCGGGGCCGGGACCGCGTCGAGTCGGACCGATTCGTCACCCTGCGCAGCCACTACGGCTTCGACTCGTTCTTCTGCATCCCCGGCCGGGGCGGCGCCCACGAGAAGGGCGGCGTCGAAGGCGAAATCGGCAGATTCCGGCGGCGGCACCTGGTGCCGGTGCCGAAGGCGGCGTCGTTGACCGAACTCAACGAGAAGGTCGCCGCCGCGGACCTGCTCGACGACACCCGGGTCATCGGGGGCCGACCGGTCACGGTGGCGGCCGCGTTCGCCGACGAGCAACCCGCGTTGCTTCCGCTGCCTGCCGAGCCGTTCGACTGCGCACGACTGGTGTATGCGCGGGTCGACACCCATGCGCGGGTGTCGGTGCGGCAGAACTTCTACTCCGTGCCCGCCCGCTACGCGGGCCGCCGGTTGCCGGTGCGGCTGAGCGCGGGCCGGGTCGAGGTGCTCGACGGGTCCCGGACGGTCGCGGTTCACGATCGGGCCTTCGGCCGGTTCACCGAGGTCCTCACCCTCGATCACTACCTCGAGGTGCTGATCCGCAAACCCGGCGCTCTTCCCGGGGCGACCGCGTTGGCGCAGGCCAAGGCGGCCGGGGCGTTCACCGCCAGCCACCAGCGGTACTGGGAAATCGCCCGCAACCTGCTCGGTGACCGCGCCGGCACCCGCGCACTGATCGACGTGCTGCTCGCGCACCGCGGCCTGGCACCCGAAGTGCTGCGCCAGGCCCTCGACCGGTCCATCGAGACCGGGTGCATCGATCCCCAACTCGTCCTCATCGACGCCCGCCGGCTGGCCCGCACCGATTCCACCCCAGCGGTCCCGATCGGGGTGCTCACCCGCTACGACCGTCCCGTTCCGTCGTTGACCGCCTACGACACCCTGCTCACCGGAAGCTGAGGCCTCGCATGGTTTCCTCCGACGCCGCAGCCCAGGCCGCGATCGGCGCGGCCACCCGGGAACTGCATCTGCCGACCATCCGGACCGAAGCGGTTCGGATCGCTGAAATCGCTGCCCGCGAACAACAATCACATTTGGCGTTTCTCGCCGAAGTGCTCGCCGCCGAGGTCGACGACCGCATGTCGACGACGGGCTGAGAATGACCCCATAGCGACGGATTGGAACTGACCCCTCTCCAATGCTGGGAGGGTGATATCAGTGGAGGATTGGGCAGAGATCCGTCGACTGCATCGCAGCGAGGGGTTGCCGATCAAGGAGATCGCTCGGCGGATGGGGATCGCCCGCAACACGGTGCGGGCGGCGCTGCGAGCCGACGGGCCACCGAAGCGAGAACGAAAACCGCGGGGGTCGCTGGCGGACGCGGTCGAGCCGCAGGTGCGGCAGCTGCTGGCCGAGTTCCCGCGGATGCCGGCGACGGTGATCGCCGAACGGGTCGGGTGGGAGTATTCGATGACCGCCCTCAAGGACCGCATCCGCGCCATCCGGCCGGAGTATGTCGGTGTCGATCCGGTCGATCGGGTGTCCTACGAGCCTGGCCGGCTCACCCAGTGCGACCTCTGGTTTCCGGAGGCGACGATTCCGGTTGCTCCCGGTCAGGAACGAGTGCTCCCGGTGCTGGTGATGACGCTGGCGTACTCCCGGTTCATGACCGCGGAGATGATTCCGTCGCGGCAGGGCGGCGACATCCTGTCGGGCATGTGGTCGCTGATCTCGCAGGTCGGCAAGGTCACCAAGACCTTGTTGTGGGATCGCGAGTCCGCGATCGGCGGAGCTGGGAAGGTGACCATGCCGGCGGTCGGGTTCGCCGGCACGTTGGGGACACAGATCAAGCTCGCTCCGCCGCGGGATCCGGAGTACAAGGGCATGGTCGAGCGCCACAACGGATACCTGGAGACCTCGTTTCTGCCCGGTCGCCGGTTCGCTTCGCCCGAGGACTTCAACACCCAGCTCGCGCAGTGGTTGCAGCGCGCCAACACGCGCACGGTCCGCTCGATCGGTGGCCGGCCGATCGATCTGCTCGAGATCGACCGTCGGGCTATGCTGGCGCTTCCTCCGGTGGATCCTCCGATCGGGTTGCGTCACCGGATCCGTTTGGCCCGTGACTATTACGTCCGTGTCGATGCCGTCGACTATTCCGTCGATCCGCGAGTGATCGGCCGGTTCGTCGAGGTCATCGCCTCCCCGCAGATGGTTCAGGTCATCTGTGACGGCCAGCTCGTGGCCACCCATCGGCGGTCCTGGGCCAAACACGCGGTGGTCACCGACCCCGCTCACGTCACCACCGCCGCTCAACTGCGCCGGCACTACACCGCCGAACAGCATCGGCGGTCCTCGGCGCGGCGCCACACCGACGGGCACCGGGTCGCGCTGCGGGCCCTTCCGGATTACGACGTGCTCTTCGGCATCGACGACTTCACCTCCTCACACACGAAGGCGAGAAGCGAATGAGCCAATCGACGCAGGTCAAGGCGGCGGTCACACCGGATGGGTTGCCGTCCCAGATCGCCTATCTCACCCGGGTGCTGAAAACGCCCACCATCGGACGGTGCTGGGAGGACCTCGCTGACCAGGCACGCGACGAGAACTGGTCCCACGAGGAATACCTCGCCGCCCTGCTGCAACGTCAGGTCGCCGATCGGGAATCGGCGGGCACGATCATGCGGATCCGCACCGCGCACTTCCCGGCGATCAAGACGCTCGAGGACTTCAACCTCGACCACCTACCGAGTCTGCGACGGGATGTGCTGGCGCACTTGGCGACCGGCACGTTCGTCGCGAAAGCCGAGAACGTGATCCTGCTCGGGCCACCCGGGATCGGGAAAACCCACTTCGCGATCGGATTGGGCGTCAAGGCCGCGCATGCCGGCTACTCGGTGCTGTTCGACACCGCCAGCAACTGGATCGCCCGACTCGGGGCGGCACATCATGCCGGACGACTCGAGGCCGAACTGAAGAAGATCCGCCGCTACAAACTGATCATCGTCGACGAGGTCGGCTACATCCCCTTCGACCAGGACGCGGCAAACCTGTTCTTCCAGCTTGTCGCCTCCCGCTACGAACAAGGTTCGATCATGGTCACCTCGAACCTGCCCTTCGGCAGATGGGGCGAGACCTTCTCCGACGACGTCGTCGCGGCCGCGATGATCGACCGCCTCGTCCACCACGCCGAGGTCCTCACCCTCACCGGTGACTCCTACCGCACCCGTCAACGACGCGAACTGCTCGCAAAAGGCAGAACTGGCAACGACTAACCAAAGCCAGGGGGGGTCAATTCCAACCCGTCGGCAGGGGGTCAGTTCTAACCCGCCGTTGACACCGCACCGAACGGCGCCGGACGCGCCGACTCAACGACGCCAAGTTCCCCCCGCATCAAACGGCTCGCCGACTTCGACGTCGAGGCCGTGCCGGGCATCTCCGCGGGCACACTCGGGCATCTCGCGGCCGGCGGCTACCTGGACGCCGGAGAACCGGTCGTGCTGCTCGGTGACTCCGGCACCGGCAAATCGCACCTGTTGATCGGGCTTGGCCTGGCCGCCTGTGAACAAGGCCGCCGAGTCCGCTACATCACCTGCGCCCAACTGGTCAACGAACTCGTCGAGGCCGCCGACGAACGGGTCCTCTCCCGTGTCGTTGCTCGATACGGGCGCCTGGATCTGCTGCTGCTCGACGAACTCGGCTACGTCCAGATCGATCCTCGCGGAGCGGAGATGCTGTTCCAGATCATCACCGAACGGGAGGAACGGGCGAGTATCGGGATCGCATCGAATTTGCCGTTCTCGGAGTGGGGCACCGTCTTTCCCGATCCGCGGCTGGTCGCTGCGATCGTCGATCGCATCACCTTCAACGCGCACATCCTCGAAACCGGCACCCAATCCTATCGACTGCGCACCAGCAAGACCCACAACCGAAAACGCGCCTGACCCCACCAGCGGGGCCGAATTTCATGCCGATCAACGGGGCCAGACCACTTGACGAAACTCAAGCCGGCACCGTCCTCGGCGGAGGTCACGTCCAGGCCCAGGATCTCCCGGTAGCCCTCGGCGTTCACACCGACCGCGACCAGGGCGTGTACGTTCACCACCCGACCGTTCTCCCGGACCTTGAGCACCAGGGCGTCGGCGGCGACGAACGTGTACGGTCCGCCATCCAATGGTCGGCCGCGGAACGCCTCGACCTGGGCGTCGAGGTCCTTGGCCATCACGGACACCTGCGACTTCGACAGACTGGTGATCCCGAGGGAGTCGACGAGCTTCTCCATCCGCCGGGTGGAAACCCCGAGCAGGTACGCCCCCGTTACGTTGCATGCAGCTCGTGAGGACGGGATCCTTGGGGCTGTTGGCCTGCCGGGGCTGGCATGACTGCTTCCCCCAGTTGCTCGATGTGATCCACCCCGGGTTTGCTGGAGGCTGTCAGGGTGTTACTCCCACGGG
>NZ_BAABFB010000081.1:0-1122 GCF_039540555.1 Rhodococcus olei
CCGACGACCGCCGACCTCGACGACCACCGTCTGCCGCGGCAGCGTCTCCTCCCCGTCCGCGTCCACCGCACCGGCACCGGCGTACGGCTCGATCGGGTTGTCCCACTCGGTCTCGATCCACTTGGTGTACACCTCGAACGAGGTGCCGTCCCCGACGAACGCCGGGTTCGTCACGATGTGCCGGTGGAACGGCAGCACCGTCGCCAGACCGTCGACCTCGAACTCCGCCAACGCCCGCGCCGCCCGCTGCAGGGCCTGCTCACGGGTCTCGCCGGTGACGATCAGCTTGGCCAGCATCGAGTCGAACTGGCCGCCGATCACATCGCCCTGCACGACACCGGAGTCCACCCGCACACCCGGACCGGACGGCTCCCGGTACACCGAGATCGGGCCCGGCGCGGGCAGGAACCCGCGGCCGGCGTCCTCACCGTTGATGCGGAACTCGAACGCGTGCCCCCGCGGGGCCGGGTCCTCGGTGATCTCGAGCTTCTCGCCGTTGGCGATCCGGAACTGCTGACGCACCAGGTCGATGCCCGCGGTCTCCTCGGTGACCGGGTGCTCGACCTGCAGCCGGGTGTTGACCTCGAGGAACGAGACGGTGTCGCCCTGCACCAGGTACTCCACGGTGCCGGCACCGTAGTAGCCGGCCTCCTTGCAGATCGCCTTCGCCGAGTTGTGGATCCGGTCGCGCTGGTCGTCGGTCAGAAACGGTGCCGGGGCCTCCTCGACCAGCTTCTGGAAGCGGCGCTGCAGCGAGCAGTCGCGGGTGCCGGCGACGATGACGTTGCCGTGCTGGTCGGCGATGACCTGCGCCTCCACGTGGCGGGCCTTGTCGAGGTACTGCTCGACGAAGCACTCCCCACGCCCGAACGCGGCGATCGCCTCGCGGGTCGCGGACTCGAACAGCTCCGGGATCTCCTCGATCGTGTGCGCGACCTTCATGCCGCGGCCACCGCCACCGAACGCGGCCTTGATCGCGACCGGCACCCCGTACTGCTTGGCGAACTCGACGACCTCGTCGGCGTTCTTGACCGGGTCCTTGGTGCCGGCGGCCATCGGCGCGTTCGCGCGTTCGGCGATGTGCCGGGCGGTGACCTTGTCACCGAGGTCGCGGATCGACTG
>NZ_BAABFB010000082.1:0-1352 GCF_039540555.1 Rhodococcus olei
CGCGGCCGGCGATCAGGTGGCCGGCTGCATAGTGCACAGCGATCGCGGATCGCAGTTTCGCTCACGGAAGTTCGTCCATGCCCTGGGCCGTCAGGCGATGGTCGGCTCGATGGGCCGGGTCGGTGCCTGCGGCGACAACGCCGCCATGGAATCGTTCTTCGCGCTGCTGCAGAAGAACGTCCTCGACCGCCGACCCTGGGCCACCCGTGACGAGCTTCGGATTGCGATCGTCACCTGGATCGAACGGACCTACCACCGCCGCCGACGCCAGGCCCGGCGGCTCGGCAAGTTGACCCCCGTCGAATACGAGACAATCATGACCACGCCAGCCACTCAGGCTGCGTGACCGAATCTGTCACCCGATCGTGCAGCAGTCCCAAGTGCTTCACCTGCACACCGTGAACCGGGGGATAGGGCCCGCGCCCGGGATGGCTCAGCGCACTTACCAATTGCACCTGAAAATCGGGCTTCCGCCGCATAAGGAAGGGCCTCGAAGAGGCCGACGAACCCAGACGCGAAACCTCCGAATCGAGCGACCGTGACATTGCCTATCAAGGTCAATCCGACAGTTCCCTGTGCCGTCGTCGACTGTAGTACCGATACATCCATAGCGATCGAGGTCGCGTTCCGCTGGCTCCGCCTCCACAGAGAGCCAGGACAGCGGATTCTCCTGTTAGCCCGCAAGAAGTCCGACGTCATGAAACTCCGCGCAGTCGCACAGATCGCTCGTCACCCCGACGTCGTTATTGGGACAGCACTGGCACGGTATGGCGCCGTCTGGCAACAAGGGCCAGTGCTTGTACTTTGGGCTGAATCCACAGAGCTTACAAGGACCCCTGTTGCACGAGCGACAGCACTCTGCATTGTTGTTCGAACGTCGACCGAACGTGCATTGTGGGCCGACGCGGTGGGAGCGGAAACACTCAACTAGTGTTCTGAGTCGTTAATTCATTGGCAATTGGTTAGAGTGCAGCATGGCTGATGGGCGCGGACCGAAGTTAGCGGTTCTGGAACTGACCGAGTCCGAGCGAGAGGTGTTGCAGGGCTGGGTGAGACGCAGTAAGACCGCCCAAGCGCTCGCGACGCGGGCGCGGATCGTGCTGGCGTGTGCGGACGGGTTGTCCAACAGCGAGGTATCGCGGCAGTTGAGGGTGTCTCTTCCGACTGTCGGCAAGTGGCGCAAGAGGTTTGTCGAGTATCGACTCGACGGGTTGAGTGACGAGCCCCGGCCGGGGGCGCCCCGCAAGCTCGGCGATACCCAGGTCGAGGAAGTGATCACCAAAACCCTCGAGGAACTGCCGGCGGGCGGTGACAGTCACTGGTCGACCCGGTCGATGGCGGCCGCGACCGGG
>NZ_BAABFB010000083.1:0-762 GCF_039540555.1 Rhodococcus olei
ACCGAGTCCGGTCCGCGTCGCCGCAGTTACGCCGAGGTGGGCCGGCGGTGTGCGGCGTTGGCGCACGCGCTGCGGGGACTCGGGGTGACCGGCGACGAGCGGGTCGCGACCTTCATGTGGAACAACGCCGAGCATCTCGAGGCGTACCTGGCGGTGCCGTCGATGGGGGCGGTGCTGCACACGCTGAACATCCGGTTGTTCCCGGAGCAGTTGGTGCACGTGGCCAATCACGCCGAGGACCGGGTGATCATCGTCGATCCGACGCTGCTGCCGCTGCTGGCTCCGCAGTTGCCGCAGCTGACGACGGTCGAGCACGTGATCGTGACCGGTGCTTCGACGGCGGGACTCGAGGCGCCGGCGGGTGTGCAGGTGCACGCCTACGAGGCGCTGATCGCGGACCGGCCGACCGAGTTCGACTGGCCGGAGGTGGACGAGCGTGCCGCGGCCGCGATGTGTTACACGTCCGGGACCACGGGTGATCCGAAAGGTGTTGTCTACTCGCATCGGTCGATCTACCTGCATTCGATGCAGGTGTGCATGACCGACGGGCCGGCGCTGGCCCAGGGTGATCGGGCACTCGCGGTGGTGCCGCAGTTCCACGCGATGTCGTGGGGGCTGCCGTATGCGGCGTTCATGATCGGGGCGTCGCTGGTGATGCCGGATCGGTTCCTGCAGCCGGCGCCGCTGGCCGAGCTGATCGCGGCCGAGCGGCCCACGTTCGCGGCCGCGGTTCCGACGATCTGGCAGGGCCTGCTGCTGCAC
>NZ_BAABFB010000084.1:0-788 GCF_039540555.1 Rhodococcus olei
GACCTCGGGGGCGTCGCGATCGCCGGTGCGCTCGAGAAGGCCGGTGTCGCGCCCGAGCAGGTCGAGTACGTGATCATGGGCCAGGTCCTCACCGCAGGCGCCGGACAGATCCCGGCCCGCCAGGCCGCCGTCGCCGCCGGCATCCCGATGGACGTGCCCGCCCTGACGATCAACAAGGTGTGCCTGTCCGGCATCAATGCCATCGCGATGGCCGACCAGCTGATCCGCGCCGGCGAGTTCGACGTCGTCGTCGCCGGTGGCCAGGAGTCGATGACCCGGGCCCCGCACATGCTCGAGAAGTCCCGCGCCGGATTCAAGTACGGCGACGTCACCCTGCGCGACCACATGGCCTACGACGGCCTGCACGACATCTTCACCGACCAGGCGATGGGCAACCTCACCGAGTCCGCCAACAGCGGCGAGCGGTTCGTCTCCCGCGCCGAGCAGGACGCGTTCGCCGCCGCCTCGCACCAGCGGGCGGCCCGCGCCTGGAAGGACGGCCTGTTCGACGCCGAGGTCGTGCCGGTGTCGATCCCGCAGCGCAAGGGCGACCCGATCGTGTTCGCGACCGACGAGGGGATCCGCGCCGACACCACCGCCGAGTCGCTCGGGAAGCTGCGTCCGGCGTTCTCGAAGGATGGCACCGTCACGGCCGGGTCCGCGTCGCAGATCTCCGACGGCGCCGCGGCGGTCGTGGTGATGTCCAGGGCCAGGGCCGAGGAGCTCGGTCTCGAGTGGATCGCGGAGATCGGCGCGCACGGGGTGGTGGCGGGGCCGGACTCGACGTT
>NZ_BAABFB010000085.1:0-1493 GCF_039540555.1 Rhodococcus olei
AGGCCGGTGACCGCATCGGTCTCGTCGGCCGCAACGGCGCCGGCAAGACCACCACCCTGCGCATCCTCGCCGGTGAGGGCGAGCCCTACGCCGGCACCGTGGTCCGCAGCGGTGACCTGGGGTACCTGCCGCAGGACCCGAAGGAGGGCAACCTCGACGTCCTCGCCAAGGACCGGGTCCTGTCCGCCCGCGGACTCGACGAGATCCTCCGCAGCATGGAGAAGCAGCAGGCGATCATGGCCGAGGCCGTCGACGAGGGCGCCCGCGACCGGGCCGTGCGCAAGTACGGCTCGCTCGAGGACCGCTTCGCGGCGCTCGGCGGGTACGAGGCCGAGTCGGAGGCCGCCCGCATCTGCACCAGCCTCGGCCTGCCGGACCGGGTGCTCGCGCAGCCGCTGCGGACCCTGTCCGGTGGTCAGCGTCGTCGTGTCGAGCTGGCGCGGATCCTGTTCGCCGCCTCCGACGGCTCCGGCGGCAAGTCGAACACCACGCTGCTGCTCGACGAGCCGACCAACCACCTCGACGCCGACTCGATCACCTGGCTGCGCGGGTTCCTGCAGAACCACGACGGCGGCCTGATCGTGATCAGCCACGACGTGGACCTGCTCGACGACGTCGTGAACAAGGTGTGGTTCCTCGACGCCGTCCGCGGCGAGGCCGACGTCTACAACATGGGCTGGAAGAAGTACCTCGACGCCCGCGCCACCGACGAGCAGCGCCGCCGCCGCGAGCGGGCGAACGCGGAGAAGAAGGCGGCCGCGTTGCGGCAGCAGGCCGCCAAGCTCGGCGCCAAGGCCACCAAGGCGACCGCGGCGCAGAACATGGCCAAGCGGGCCGACAAGCTGATCGCCGACCTCGACGACGTCCGGGTCGCGGACAAGGTCGCGCACATCCGGTTCCCCGAGCCGGCGCCGTGCGGCAAGACCCCGCTGATGGCCAGGGACCTGACGAAGGTGTACGGGTCGCTGGAGATCTTCACCGGTGTCGACCTCGCGATCGACCGGGGTTCGCGGGTGGTGATCCTCGGTCTCAACGGTGCCGGCAAGACGACGCTGTTGAAACTGCTTGCGGGCGTGGAGAAGCCGGATCTCGGGGAACTGGTGCCCGGGCACGGTCTGAAGATCGGGTACTTCGCGCAGGAGCACGACACCCTCGACGACGAGGCGTCGGTGTGGGAGAACATCCGGCACGCCGCCCCGGACGCGGGGGAGCAGGACCTGCGCGGGTTGCTGGGGGCGTTCATGTTCACCGGGCCGCAGCTCGAGCAGCCGGCGGGCACGTTGTCCGGTGGTGAGAAGACCCGCCTGGCGCTCGCGGGGCTGGTGTCGTCGGCGGCGAACGTGCTGTTGCTCGACGAGCCGACCAACAACCTCGATCCGGTCTCGCGGGAGCAGGTCCTCGACGCGCTGCGCAGCTACCGGGGTGCCGTGGTGCTGGTCACCCACGATCCCGGTGCCGCGGAGGCGTTGAACCCGGAGCGGGTGATCCTGCTG
>NZ_BAABFB010000086.1:0-1120 GCF_039540555.1 Rhodococcus olei
AAACGGCGACTCGAACTGGAAACCCGGTACTGGGCGCTACTGGCTGGCGGGGTCGGCACGATCGAGGCCTGCCGGCAACTCGGCATCGGCCGCAAGACCGGATACCGGTGGCGCATCGAGAACGGCGGACTGCCACCGGCCCGGCTGCCGGATGAAGCTCGTTCGTCCCGATACCTGAGCCTGCTCGAGCGACAACGCATCGCCACCCTCCGAGCAGCCGGACACTCGATTCGTGAGGTTGCTCGGCGACTGGGACGATCGGCATCGACGATCAGCCGCGAGCTGCAGCGCAACACCCTCCCGCACGATCGCGGCGGCTACGACGCCACTCTGGCACACGCCCGCGCCACCGGGCGCTTGCTCCGACCCCGACGAGGCCGCTTGCTCGACGACCCCGCCCTTCGTGACATGGTGCAGGACAAGCTGAAAATCGAGTGGAGCCCGGAACAGATCGCCGCGTGGCTGCGCGCCGAGTATCCCGACCGAGTCAGCTGGCATGTTTGCCACGAGACGATCTACCGAGCCGTCTACAACAGTGGTCGATCCGGATTGTGCCGCACACTGACCCGCAAATTGCGGACCCGGCGTCCGATGCGTAGACGCCGGCGCCGTGCAGACGAACGCCGGATTCGGTTCATCACCCCGTCACAGTCGATCGATGCCCGCCCCGAAGTGGTCGAAACCCGCACCAGAACTGGGGATTGGGAAGGAGATTTGATCATCGGTCGGTCCAGTCGGTCTTCGATCGGCACGCTGGTCGACCGGCGCAGCCGGTACGTCAGGCTCTTGCACCTGCCGGGCGGGCACCGCGCCGAACCGTTCGCAGAAGCGTTGGGTGCGCTCTTCGAGCAGATTCCCGAAAATGTGCGTTGGACGATCACCTGGGATCAGGGCTCGGAGATGGCGCGCCACGATCTATTCGGTCACCTGTTCGCCGAGGGCGTCTACTTCGCCCACGCGGCGTCACCCTGGCTGCGCGGCACGAACGAGAACATGAATGGTCTGCTTCGTCAGTACTTCCCCAAAGGCACTGATCTGTCCGTCCACGGCCCCGAGGTACTTCGCGATGTTGAGCACCGTTTGAACAGCCGGCCCCGCAAGATCCTCGACTGGCGCACAC
>NZ_BAABFB010000087.1:0-982 GCF_039540555.1 Rhodococcus olei
ATCAAGGCCGGGGAGATCGCGGGGGAGGTCGGCATCCCGTCGGCCCGGCGGCTGGCGGGGTTGGGGTGGCGGCAGCGTGAGGAGTTGATCGCCCGTCTGGCCTGACCGGTTTGCACGGGCCGGGAAGGTATGGGTCCGGGGCGGGGGAACGCCTGCGGCGAGAGATCGGGGGTGTGCGGGTTCTTCCGCCGCCGCGGGTGCGTGGCGGCTCGGCGATTCGCGCGACCACCGGTCGTCGACCAACCGGCGATGCACGGGCCGACGACGGGGCGTGCGGGGGTGGCCCGTCGTGCTCGGGCCTACGGCACCCGCCGACTCCGCCTCACGCAACACCCGACGGAGTCGACGGCGACGCCGACGAGTGTGACCGATTGGCCACCCAACGGGACGCTCTCGACGCGGTGGACCTCGACCCCGTGCACCACGAAGCGGAATGGGGCCGCATCCACCGGCAGCTCGGCCGATGGCAGCCACCTCGCCGACGCACGAACAGCGCCGGTTGATCTGCGGCTACCCTCCGCAGCCCAACCGGCGCTGCCGACAACTCTACCCGATAGACTCGCTCATATGTTCGAGTCGTGGGGCGGTGGGGTTCGCCCCGCCGTCACACCGCGTCGTCGACCCTCCGACGCTGGTGATCGTGCACATCGCCACCGCCATCGGCCATACCGACGCACACCCGGCGAACACCCTGCCGCTGTGCGTCCGCGCCGAAGGGCTTGCACTCGACCTCCGAGTCCACGGCAGGCTGTCGGCCTGGGCCCGCACCACCGGGGGTGGGTGGCTCTGCAGGGTCGCCTTCGCGATTCCCACCGGCAAGGGCCGCGGGTACCTCGACGTCGATCAGTGGGTACCGGCCTGCGCCGTCCGGCCCTGTCGTCGGTGAGGGTGTGGCCGGATCCCGGCTCGTGCATGGTGAGATGCGCAGCGCACGCGCCCCGAAAGGGGCCGGTCGGGTTCACGGCGGCCGGATCCGGGACCT
>NZ_BAABFB010000088.1:0-17138 GCF_039540555.1 Rhodococcus olei
ACTTCCTCGGTGCAGGCATGATGCCGATCCTTCCGGGTCATCAGCCTCCAAGAAACCCGGGGCGAATCAGCCGAAAGTTGGTATGCCCTCCTCGCTGACCGAAATCGAAGTCGAATCGAGGAAGTTGGTGATGACGACGGTGCACGACACATCCACGCAACCGGTGATGATCGCGATCGATCCCCACAAGGCGTCCTGGACCGCGGCCGCGGTCGACACCTCGCTGCGGCCGTTGGCCACGATCCGGGTTCCGGTCGGCGGCGAGGGATACCGATCGCTGCGCCGGTTCGCCCGGAAATGGACGAACACCCGCTGGGCGATCGAGGGCGCCACGGGGCTCGGTGCCCCGCTGACGAACCGCCTGAGCGAGGACGGCGTGGATGTGGTCGACGTCCCCGCGAAACTGGCCGCCAGGGTGCGGCTTCTGTCCACCGGTCACGGCCGCAAGAGCGACGACGCCGACGCCGTGTCCGTCGGGGTCGCCGCACTGACCGGTCACGGGCTGACCACAGCCCGGATCGATGCCGAGGTCACCGCCTTGCGCGCGATCGTCGAGCACCGCGACGACCTGGTCAAGACCCGCACCCACACCGTCAACCGGCTCCACGTCGTACTCACCCACCTGATCCCCGCCGGCGCACCGCGAGGCCTGAGCGCCGAGCGCGCCGCCGAGATGCTGCGACGGGTCCGTCCCCGCGACGTCGCCGGCAAGACCCTCCGCGGCCTCGCGACGGATCTGGTCGCCGAGGTGCGGCAACTGGATCGGCGGATCGCAAAAGCCACCAGCGACATCGAGGTAGCGGTCGCCGAGTCCGGCAGCTCACTGACCGAGTTGTGCGGGATCGGGACACTGACCGCCGGAAAGATCCTTGCCCGGGTCGGCTCGATCCACCGGTTCCGGTCGGCTGCCGCGTTCGCCAGCTACACCGGCACCGCCCCGATCGAGGCGTCCTCCGGCGACGTCGTCCGCCATCGACTCTCCCGGGCCGGTGATCGGCAACTGAACTGCTGCCTGCACACTATGGCCATCACCCAGATCAGTCGAGATACTCCCGGCCGCGTCTACTACCAACGCAAACGCGCCGCGGGCAAGAGCCACAAGGAAGCGTTGCGCTGCCTGAAAAGACGACTCTCGGACATCGTCTACCGGCGGCTACTCCACGACGCCACACCACAGTCGGCGGCAGGCCGGGAGAACACTCGGGGGCGGCTCTGTCGTCCTGCGCGGCCGGCTGACACCCCGCACACCGGCACTTCGGACCAGTCACTTCCCGGACCCACCAAACCCCACCCTACAACCGGGGACCACGGGTTCGGCTTGACACAGAGAGGCGCCGTCTAACCAGGAACCCGTGTAGACACCTATCGGCGAGGGGTCCTGTCCTTGAACGAAGGGGGCCGCTTCTCTACAAATGCGGTCCTGGCCTCCGCGAAATCGGGTTCGTGCTGTAGCCGACCTTGCCATTGCGCCTCGAGCACGAGTTGTTCGTCGAGCACCCGCTCCCAGCCGGTGCGAAGCAGTTCCTTGGTCGGCCCCACCGACGACGAGCGCGACGCCAGTGTTGTCGCCACCGCGACAGCGTGGGCGACGACGGAATCGGCAGCGACCACCTTGTTCACCAGTCCCCAGTCCAGAGCGGTCTGTGCGTCCACCGGCTCTGCGAGCAGGGCCATCTCGCTGGCCCGCCCGTGACCGATGAGACGCGGCAGCAACCACGTCGCTCCCGCGTCCGGTACCAGTCCCACGCGCGTGAAGGACAGCTGGAACCGCGCATTCTCGGAGGCGATCCGCAAGTCACACGCGGCAGCGATGGACACGGCAGCACCGGCGGCAACGCCATTGATCGCAGCCACCACTGGAACCGGGCAGGTGACGATCTCCTCTACGAGCGGAACGTAGTGGTTCCGAATGACTGCTTCGGCGTCGCTGGGCCCACCACGCAGGTCGGCACCAGAAGAGAAGGCTTTGCCCGCCCCGGTCACGACAACCGCGCGCACTGTTGGTTCTGTTGCCAGGGCGCGAAGTTGTGCTGACAGTGCATCGACCAGGTCGTGGCTGAGTGCATTCAGTCGGTCCGGCCGATTCAGGGTCAGTACCGCTACGGCACTGTCCGTCTCTAGTCGAAGTTCGCCGTCGGCTCCCGCCGGCAACGGTATCGCGGTGGTCATTCGTCTCCCCTTTGCGCTTTCTTTCCGGTACGGCATCCCCTCGAAACAGCGTGCAGTGTGCGCGTGCGGAGTCACTTCGACCCCTCATGGGCAAGGATTCTGCGTGAACGATCGGTCTGCATGTTTCCGGAAGGGTGCAGATACAAGCGCCGCCGAACACGTATCGACGCCGATTTTCGGACCTCACTGGGGTGCCGCATCGAAGGTGTACACGGCTGTTCGAACCACACGGTACAGGGCCGGAGCGATTGCAGCCAACGCGAAAGGTTGCCTCTCGTCGCGGAAACGATCGTTTACTTTTGGGGTGAGTCGGTGTTAAGGTCGACCTGAGAGAGTCGCCCCCGTGGCGACATCTGCAGGGTATTTGTGCAAGTGAATCCCTGATGTGAACACGCTGACTTTGAGCCAAGGGAGGTTCTTGTGGGGTATCCGATCCCGAAAGAAGCGCGGTTGCAGGGCGTATTCCAGCCGATGCGCTTCGAGGCAACTGTCGAGGAGTGCATCGTCACGCATGGCGAGATTCCCAAGGACCTCAGTGGTGGCTTCTATCGCACCGGCCCGACATGGAAACGTCCGACGAAGCAGGGCAGCAACGGCATCTTGTCGATGGACGGCATGGTGCAGGGCCTCATCCTCGACAACGGGCGCGCGGACTTCCGAAACCGGTGGATCCGTACGCCCAAATATCTGCTCGAGGAACAGCACGGCCGCGGCATGTTCGAGTACTCCGACGGCGACTTCGGCGACTGGCGGGTGTGGGGATACGGTGACGTCAAGCGGGACAAGTACACCACCGGAGTCCCGCAGGGCACCAACAATGTCAACGTCTTTCCGTTCGCCGGACAAATCGTCGCATCCGGTGAGCAGGGCGGACCGCCGATCGCGCTCGACCCGATCACCCTCGAGACCGCAGGCATCGTGAACTGGTCGTCCAAACTCGGGTCCGGCATCCACGACAAGGCTGCGTTCGGTGACGCCGCATTCACCGCGCATCCGAAATGGGACCACGAAACCGGCCTTCTTTACGGCTGGTCGTACCGTGACACCAAGCCCTACGTGACGCTGCACTGTGTCAGCCCCGACGGTGGCGTCGACAGCCGGGAACTGTGGGATGCCCCGTACAACACTGTCGCTCACGATATCTGGCTGACCGAGGATTACATCGTCATGCCATTCCAACCGATGGTCATCGACTCCAAGCGCATCACCGAACAGCAGACTTCGGTTTTTGGATGGGAACCGGACCTTCCCATCATCCTGGCGGTGATCCCCCGCAACGACATCCACGGATCCATCCGATGGATCACCACCGACCTCGAACCGCAGTACGTGATGCACACCATGTCGGCGAACACCTCGGGCTCCACCTTGACTCTGGACGCGCCGATCTTCAACCGGCCACCCTTCCCATTCGAACAGGATTTCGCCGCCGGCGATGATGTGGCCCTGTTCTTCAGCATCGCCAAGAGTGCACTCGGGAGGTGGACGATCGATCTCGAGACCGGCGCCAGCAAGTCCGAATTCCTCTCGGACCGTCCGTCCGAACTCCCGAAGGTGGACGAGCGTTTCTACGGCAAGCCCTACCGATTCGGATTCCAGGTTGGAGGCGTCAACAAACGCACCGGAATGTCGATGAACAGCCTGGTGGTGACGGACATGAAGACCGGGTCCGATCAGGAGTACGTCATCCGTACAGACCAACCGGCCGGCGTTCTCGAGGCTACGTTCGCGCCACGGTCAACAAGCTCGGCGGAGGGGGATGGATACATCATCGTCCCCGTGTCCTGGTGGGCTGAGAACCGAGGCGAGTACCTGATCTTCGACACCGACGACATTACCCAAGGACCGGTCACCCGGATCGAGCTTCCGTTCCGATTGGGCTGGACGGCCCACGGCCACTGGGCGGACTTCCGCTGATCGCCCACATCGAGTAGCCGTAACGGAGGAACAAACTACAGTGCGTAGGTCCTTGTTCAACGCGGACCATGACGCCTTTCGAGGCACAGTCCGCCAATTCTTGGCGCAGAACGTGGTGCCGGAGTATCCCGAATGGGAAAAGTCAGGGCGGCCTTCCGAGTCCTTCTGGAAGGCCGCAGGGCAAGCCGGCATCCTAGGAATCGGAGTCCCGACCGAGTACGGCGGAAACGAGGGAACCACCTTCACACACAGCGTCGTGGTTACCGAGGAGATTCAGCGGCTGGGTTTGGCCATCGGCGGACTGCGGATACACACCGATATCGCAATGCCGTACCTGCTCGACTACGCAACACCTGAGCAGAAACGACACTGGCTGCCTCGACTCGTCGCCGGTGACGCGGTCATTGCGTTGGCGATCTCCGAACCCGGCGCCGGATCCGACATCAAATCGATGTCCACACGCGCCGTACGCGACGGCGACCATTTCGTGGTGAACGGCTCTAAGACGTTCATCTCCAATGGTGCAGCAGCCGACCTGTTGGTCCTTGCATGCAAGACGGACCCGTCTGCTGGAAGGGACGGACTGTCCATTCTTTTGGTCGACACCACTACACCAGGGTTCACTCGTGGTCGAAGTCTTAACAAGCTCGGCCTCAAGGCCCAAGACCTCGCGGAACTGTCCTTCGAGAACATGGTCGTTCCCGCAGAGAACCTCCTCGGACGTGAAGGGGACGGTTTCGCGATGCTCACAGCGAATCTCGCCCAAGAACGGCTCTCGATAGCTGTCAATTCACAAGCCGCCGCGACAGCGGTGCTCGATGCTACGACAGCGTCTTCGAACGCGTCACAGGTTCGGCAGTCGCACAAGTTCGCACTAGCCGACTGTGCAACCGAGATACAGGCCGGTGCAGCACTCGTCGATTCGGCTGTCCTCGCACTTGGACGTCGAGAGCTCTCCCCGTCGGATGCGGCCATGGTGAAGCTGTACTGCACCGAACTGCAGGGGCGAGTCACCGACAGATGCATGCGCGTCATTGGATCAGATGGTTTCCGGGCCGGTGAGTTTGCAGGCCGCGCCTATCTCGACGGTCGAGTCAGTCGGATCTACGGGGGGTCCAGCGAGATCATGAAAGTCATTATCGCCCAGTCCTTGAACTGGTCACAAGATCAGGTTCGGGTGTGATGGGGGACCAGCAAGCGGGAGAGTCGATGACAAACAGTGTTGAGCGCGCAACTATCGGTCCTCTAGACGGAGTGGTGGTGGTTGAGCTTGCCTCGATCGGACCGGGCCCGTGGGCCGCCATGATGCTCGCCGATATGGGTGCTGAGGTAATACGCATCGATCGTCCAGCCCACAACGGAAACTTCGTACCACCGAAGTTCGACGTTACCCGCCGCGGGCGGCATTCGGTCTCGCTCGACTTGCGGACCGACGCCGGCCTCGCCGCCGCGCTCCGGTTGGTCGAACACGCCGATATCCTTCTTGAAGGCAATCGACCGGGAGTGACCGAACGGCTAGGCATCGGGCCGGACGAGTGTCTGCGCCGTAACCCTAAACTGGTCTACGGACGCATGACAGGATGGGGACAGGACGGTCCCCTCTCGCAGACCGCCGGCCACGACGCCACGTATCTCGCACTCACCGGAGCCCTCCATGCCATCGGTCGCGCCGACGGCCCACCCGTCTTGCCGATCAATCTGGTCGGTGATTATGGCGGCGGTGGCGCCTTCCTCGTAATCGGCGTTCTCGCCGCCTATATCAACGCTCAAACCACCGGCAGAGGGCAGGTCGTCGACGCGGCCATCCTCGACGGCACGCTCGCCCTTTCCGCACCTCTCCACGGAATGCTGGCCGCAGGCCTGTGGAAGGACGAGCGAGGCACTAACCTGCTCGACTCCGGGCGACCGTGGTACGACGTATACGGCACCTCGGACGGCAAGCACGTCGTGATAGGACCACTCGAACCGCAGTTCTTCGATGAGTTCGCGGAGCAGATCGGCACCTCGACCACGTCCAAGACCCGTAATGACGAAGCGAGCTGGCCCGCGCTGCGGAAGGAATGGAGCGAAGCGTTCGCGGCGCAGAGCCGAGACCACTGGCAGCAGACTTTCGAAGGCACCGACGCATGCGTGGCCCCCATCCTCGGTCTCAACGAAGCCCCCGACCATCCACATATGCGCGCCCGCGACAGCTTCATCGAAGTCGACGGCGTACGGCAACCTGCACCTGCCCCACGCTTCAGTGAGACGCCCGCATCGGTGCGGTCAGGACCGGTGCCCGCCGGTGCAAACACGCGGGCAATATTGTCGCGATTCGGATTCAACGACAACGAGGTCGACGCGATGCTCCAGGCGAAAGCCGCCTATCAGCACACCGAGGAGTAGGCGGTGACCATCCCGGCTGTAAAACGATATCCCCCCGACTTTCCGGTCGGCACCGTGATCCAACTCGGACATTGGAAGGTCACCACCGAAGAAATCATCCAGTTCGCGACCATGTGGGATCCGCAATACTTCCACACCGATGCGGACCTGGCGAAGCAGTCTTTCTTTGGGGGACTGGTCTCGAGCGGCCTACACACCCAAGCGATTCTTCATAGACTGCAGATCGAGAACTTCTACGTTGGATCCTCGATCATCGCCGGCAGGGGTATCAAAAGTATGAGAATGTTTCTACCGGTCCGGCCGAATACCATTCTGCGCGGTGAACTTGAGGTGCTCGATCTCGTGACACGACCGGATGGCACGTCCCTGGTGACCACATGCGGACGGCTCTTCACCAGCGACGAAACCCTCGCCCTCGAACAGGTCGGGGAAGCCGTGTTCTCATCGCACCCCATTACCGGGGCAACACAGCAGGAATTGTGCACGTGAGGGCCGCCAACGACGACGTGCTGCCGAACCTCCGTGATCTCGGCGACTTCACCGTCTCGGACAGGGGGCACACGCGACCGCACATCTTGTACCGCAGCGCGTTGCCGTTCGCCGACGACTCCCACCCCACTGCGGTGGGTGTCTGGCCCGTTCGAACGGTCATAGACCTGCGCAGTCCCCGCGAGCGAGCACGCTCTGAGCATCCGTTGCGTAGTGAAACCACGAGCGTGTACGAGATCACACTGATGTCCGACGTGGATGCCAACGAATCAGATCCCGCACGTACGTTGGCGGACCTGTACCAGAGTGTTCTCAATACCGCTGGAAAGCAGCTCGCCCACATATTGCACCTGGTCGGGACAGCGCCCACACCGATTCTCTTGCACTGCGCAGCCGGGAAAGACCGGACCGGAATTGCGGCTGCGATGCTGCTCAGGCTTGCGGGAGTCGACCCGGATGTGATCGTCCACGACTACTCCGCGACCAGTGAACACATGCCTGCAGTACTGAGTCGCATCATCCGGCATGCCCCCGAACTAGGTCAGCTGAAGCCGCACCACCGCGATCTACTCGGCGTGGATCCGGAGTCGATGAGGGAAGTGCTCGCCGCCTGGGACGCACACCCCGGGGGATTGCGTGGATGGATTACCGACCACGGTGCGACGAATGCAGAGATCACCCGGTGGATAGATCGATTCGTCACCCATGTACCTGATGAGAATCGCGTAAACCAGTCCTAGACCAGTCCGAGACCGCCGGCGAAGGACGACTATCGCAATGACACTTCACCACGGATTCGCGTAACCGAGAATTCACGACCCGACCGCGTTCCGCGCATGAAGAAGTCCTATGAGCAGGAAATCGGCGAATTCGCATGGAGGTGGCGCCATTGGAATCGCGGCAGTGATGACGACATCTTCGAGACTTTCGGGATGTCCTCGCGGGAATTCTTCCGACGCTTGGTCGAAGTGCTCTCAGGTCCGCACCGTGCTCGAATACGCCTGACAGCAAGGGAAGAACTGCTGGAACTATCGAGATCACGACAGCAACGCACCTCCTCGCGGGCATCCCAGAATTAATCCGGCATTTCCGAGTTGATGGGGGTCTGGTGTGACCGATCGGGATCGTGTCGGTGATTGATCGAGGGCTCGCGCCCTTGTGAACTGGGTGCTCTCTACGCATCCAGCAACAAGGCGCGAGCCTTCCCAACGATTGTTCACGGCTGTTCGGACACGACGGCATCGTCGTCAAATCTGTCTGTGGTCAAGTCCCAGGGCGTCATGTACGAAGTCGTCGCGTGATTCCTCTTGCTGTGGTTGTGCGGTCAGCGCGGCGGTCAAGTCCCAGGGTGTGGTGTACGAGTTGTCGCGTGACTCGTCGTGGGGTGGTTGTGCGGTCAGCGCGCTGGTGCCACCCCCTGGTCGACGTCGTTGACGGTCTCAGCGGTGTCCTCGCCGCGCGAGTGGGCGAACACAGCGAGGTCGAGGTATCGGAGGCCTTCGATCCACTCGTCGTGCTGCTCGGTGAGGACTGCGCCGACCAGGCGGATCAGGGTCGGTGCGGTAGGGAAGATGTCGACGACGTCGGTGCGGTGGCGGATCTCCTTGTTCAATCGTTCCTGCGGATTGTTGTACCAGATCTGTCGCCAGATCTGCTTGGGGAAGGCGGTGAACGCGAGCAGGTCGGCCCGTGCGCCATCGAGGTGGTCGGCGACCTTCGGCAACTTCTCCGACAGGGCATCGATCACTCGATCGTATTGGGCGTGAACGGAATCGGTGTCCGGTTGGTCGTAAACCGAGTACAGCAGGGTGCACCCAGGGCCATGACGTCTTCGGAGTGACCGACATGAGGTTGGTTGCGTAGTGGGTGCGGCAGACTCACACTGTCAAGCTCTGAGGATTCCTGGTTATCGCCCACCACCACACTGTAAGGAAGGCCTGATCATCGGGCTACAACGTTCGGCGATCGTCGCGCTCGTCGAACGTCAGACCCGCATGATTCGCCGGCTGCACCTGACCCGCTGCGATGGCGAAACCCTGTGACAGGCACTCACCGATCGAATGCGCGACCTGCCGCCGTCGACAGCGTTGGGGATGCGACGACGTCGCTGCCCCAACAGTTCCCGAAACCGCCATCGTTCAGTGCACGGATCCGGACCGCACTAGCCGACCAGGGCGAGCTCCGGTGTCTACTCCGTTGCGGTAGACCGTGCGGCCCGCGACGATCGTAGCCTGGTATCCATTCGCCTTCTGTAGCAGGCGCCTTCCGCCGGCGGGGAGATCATAGGCAACGTATGGTGGCCCGAAATTCAACCGGTCGAAGTCGATGACATTGAGGTCAGCACGCAGCCCGACGTCGATCCGTCCCCGATCGCTGAGCCCGACAGACTCGGCCGTGTCTGAGGTGAGCCTGCGGACGGCTTCCTCAAGGCTGAACCGCCGGCGGTCCTTGACCCAGTACGTCAGGAGCCAGGTCGGGAAGCCTGCATCGAGGATGAACCCGACATGGGCACCGCCGTCCCCTAGACCCATGATCGTGTTCGGGTTCGCGAGCATCTCCTCGCAAACCGACAGGTCACCCGATGCATAATTCGCGAACGGAACGTAGATGAATCCCATGCCGTCCGACTCGAGCATGATGTCGTAAGCAATATCCGCCGGATCCCGGTTGTCCCGCTCCGCAATCGCGGCGATGGACTCACTCGCGGAGGGCGTGTAGTTCGGCGGATCACCGAACCGAAACATATTCCAGTACGGGATTCTGCTCATCAACGCGAAGGTACTGAACTCGGTGGGATCGTCGGACAAGATTCTTCTCCGGATGGCTGGATCCTTCATGATCGCGACGCGCTCGTCGAGCGGAAGAGCGGCAATCTCACGGTACGTTGCCGTTCCAGAGAACGGGTTCTGGCTTCCCTCCAGCCCGAGCAGGATGCTGATCGAACGCGGTGCCACCACCGGGCGCAGCGACACACCCTCCTCGATCGCACGATCCGCTAGCTCCATCAACTCTCGCCACTGGTTCTTGTTCGGCTGTGAACCGCTCTGGATAAGACTGAACACGCCGGGACGTCCGGATTTCTCCAGCGATCTGCGGATCAACTCGAATTCGCCCACGACCTCGGAATCTCCCGATTCACCGACCACTTCGAAGATGCCGCGACCAGCATCGTCGAGTCCCATCACCAGGCCGGCAATTTCCGACTCTCGTGCGAGAAGAGTAGGCGTAAAGTCCCCGGCGCAATTCCTATGCGCGATGCTCCGCGAGGTCGAGACCCCGAACGCGCCCGCGCGGATCGCCTCGGCCACGAGCTCACGCATACGAGCGACATCATCGGGCGTCGCTGGCTCCAGCCTCAACGCCCGTTCCCCCATCACGAACACGCGGATCGGCGCATGCGGAACCAACGCGCATAGATCGATATCCCGAGGCATGGAATCGACCACCTCGAGGTACTCGGGGAAAGACTCCCACCTCCAGTTCAAGCCTTCGTGCATCACCGCCGCCGGGATGTCTTCGACACCCTCCATCAGCGCGATGAGCGCAGTACGGTCTTGCGGCTTGCACGGCGCAAAGCCGACACCACAGTTCCCCATCACCGCGGTCGTAACACCGTGCCACGAGCTGGGAGCGAGCTGATCCGACCAGAGCGCCTGCCCGTCGTAATGCGTGTGGATGTCGACAAATCCAGGCGTGACGATCAAGCCGCGGGCGTCGATTTCCTCGGCGCCAGTGCCGGAGACCGCCCCCACCACCACGATCTTCCCATCGGTCACGGCTATGTCAGCCGACCGCCCGGGAGTACCGGTGCCGTCGTACACGGTCCCACCACGAACGACTAGATCGTAGGTGTGTTCAGTCATGTGTCCCATGCTTCCTTTGCAATTGCTCTGGCCTAGGGCGAATGCAGATCCGAGGAGGGATGTAGACCATTGCAAAGATCTCGGATCGGCATCCATCTCCTAATTCCTGGGATTCTCAGTGCTTTTCATGCCAGCCGGGCGCACCGGTGGTCAGCAGCCAGAGCAGTGCAACCACGCCTTCGGTGGACAACTGCTCGACATCTTGGCTCAAGGGCATCAGCGAGGCGCCAGCCCCTCGTCGATGCCGGCAAGATTCACGCACGGATCCTGGATATCTCAGCGGCCGGACCGAACGAGCCTCCCCGGACGGGCGCCGGTGTCGACTCCTTCGCGATAGGTCACCCTCCCTGCGACGATGGTTGCCTCGTATCCGATTCCGCGCTGCAGCAACCGCTTGGCGCCGTTGGGAAGGTCATAGGCCACGTAGGGATCGCCAAAGCCGATTCGTGCGAGGTCGATTACGTTGAGGTCTGCTCGCAGCCCGATGGCAATCCTTCCGCGGTCACCGAGCCCCATCTCGTCGGCCGTGTCCGAGGTCAGCCTTCGAATGGCCTCCGAGACGCTGAGAAACCCGCGCTCGTTCACCCAGTAGGCGAGCAGCCAGGTGGGAAATCCAGCGTCCACGATGAAGCCGACGTGAGCACCGCCATCGCCCAGTCCCATGATTGTGTTGCGATTCGCCAGCATCTCCTGGCATACGGAGAGGTCACCCGAGACGTAGTTGGTGAACGGCACGTAGATGAAACCCATGCCGGCGTTTTCGAGCATCACGTCGTACGCCACCTCGGGGGCGGTGCGCCCCTCCCGCTCGGCAATCGCGGCGATGGAGTCCTCCCGCCGTGGTGTGTAGTTCGAAGGGGACCCGAGGCGAAACATGTCGGTGTACGGGATCCGGGCGAGGAAGGGGAAAGTGCTGAACTCCATGGGATCCTCGGACAGTATCTGCGCGCGGACCGTCGGGTCAGTCATCCGCTCCACTTGCTCCTGGAGCGGCAGATGCGCCATCGCGGCGTAGGTCCTCGTACCGGCGAAGGGGTTTTGGCTTCCCTCGAGGCCGAGCAGCATGCCGATCGCCCGAGGCGCGACGACTGGGCGGAGCGACACGCCGTCGGCGATGGTTTCGTCTGCGAACGCGAGCAGTTCGCGCCACAGGTGTGGATGGCGATTGGTCTGCGCCAGGGAGAATACTCCCCGACGGCCTGAGCTCTTCAGAACGTCGCGGAGGATGTTGTATTCGCCTCGCACCTCGGGGTCACTGCCCTCCATCACGACCTCGAGGATGCCGCGACCGGCTTCGGTCATGCCGTGCGCGAGGCCGGCGAGCTCGCGCTGGCGTGCGAGCAAAGTGGGGGTGTAGGTACCGCTCTTGGTGGCATGACTCGTAGTGCGGGAGGTCGATACGCCGAAGGCGCCGGCCCGGACCGCATCAGCAACCATGCCTCGCATGGTTTCGATGTCCTGTTCGTTGGCCGGCTCCAGCCTGAGCGCGCGCTCGCCCATCACGTAAACCCGGAGGGGCGCGTGTGGAACGAGCGCGCATAGGTCGATGTCACGAGGTGTCCGTTCGAGGACATCGAGGTACTCCTCGAAGGTCTCCCATTGCCAGGTGAGGCCCTCGTGCATGACAGGGGCTGGGATGTCCTCTACACCCTCCATGAGCTCAACGAGAGCGTTGCGGTCCTGCGGCCGGCATGGCGCGAAGCCTACCCCGCAGTTACCCATCACCGCAGTGGTCACACCGTGCCAGGAGCTGGGCGTGAGCTGATCCGACCAGACAGCCTGCCCGTCGTAATGCGTGTGGATGTCGACGAACCCAGGAGTTACGATCTTGCCGCGGGCGTCGATCTCCTCGGCTCCCCGCTCGTCTACCACCCCGATCTGGGTTATCACGCCATCTACGATGGCGATGTCCGCGATTTGCTCAGGGCTTCCGGTTCCGTCGTACACGTTTCCACCGCGAATGACCAGATCGACTGTCATGCGTCACATCTCCTTCGTTGTTCTGCATGTGCGTGAGTATCCGAGTGGTGGCACGCTGACTCCCCACCGTCCGGCGACGGAGCCGCCTTGCGCTGCTCGACGACCTGGTCGCGCTCAGAGGCAACGGTCGAACTTGGGTAAGCGCCATGCCGGTCACGGCGAGCGTGCTGTGCCGAGTTATCCCGCAGAGCGGCCGCCGTCAACGACCCACACCTGGCCGGTCACGTGGGCGGTCTCGTTGTCATCTGCAAGAAAGGCCACGACGTTCGCGACGTCGGCCGGCTCACCGACACGCCCCTGGGGAATGAGATCTGCCAACTTGGCGATCGTCTCGGTCGAGCGAGTGTCCAAGATTGGGGTGCGGGTCACGCCTGGGGCGACGGCGTTGACTCGGATCCCGTGTCGCGCGTAGTCGAGGGCCGCCGCCCGCGTCAGCATGACGAGAGCCCCCTTCGACGTAGCGTATGCGCTTGAATGAGGTGTCCCACGGAAACTCGCGATTGAGGCGGTGTTGACCACGGCGCCGCCCCCGCTGCCCAGCATCAACCGAACTGCGGCCTGGAGCATGAGAAAGGACCCGCGGACGTTCACTTCGACAACCCGGTCGAATTCGTCGATAGGATACTCGTGCAAGATTCGCTGGATTCCACCGATACCGGCATTGTTCGCCAGCACATCGAGGCCGCCGTATGTGTTGCGAACCCATTCTTCAAGTTCTCGGACGTTGTCCGCGTCGCTGACGTCGGCCTGCCAGGGAATGACCGATTCACCGAAGCGGTCTACGAGTGAGTCAGGACTGGTCAGGTCTACGGCGATGACCCTCGCCCCCTCTGCCACGAACTTGATGGCGATGGCTTCCCCAAGGCCCGATCCGGCTCCTGTCACCAAAGCCAGCTTGCCGTCGAATCGCGCGCTCACAGTGCCTCACTTTCACGAGTAGTTCTGTCGACAGGCGATGCTTACCGACGCTCCTGCATTGTTAGCGCGCATGGCGTCGAGCTCAGGGATCGGCATCATCGGACCTGCGAGTAGTCGAGAGCTCCACGGGAGCGATGGATCTGATGACTAAGTCAACGTGAATCCATCACAGTCATTCGCCAGCATGTCATCACAAATCTTTCGGTAGTTGCCGACGCCGCCCACATAGGGCATGAATACCCGCGGCTTGCCGGGCACGTTGGCTCCGAGGTACCACGAGTTCGCTTGCGAGAAAAGTGACATGCTTGCAACGTCGTTGACGTGATCCACCCAGTGGTCCTGTGCCTTCAGGGTGGGCTCGATGGTGCATTTTCCCTGCTGATCGAGCAAATCGATGATGCTGCCGATCAGGTCCACGTGCTGCTCGATCGATACGATCATGCTACTGAGAACGCTTGGGCTTCCAGGCCCGGTGATCATGAACAGGTTCGGAAAGCCTGCGGAACACAACCCGAGATAGGTGCGCGGCCCATCCGCCCACGTGTCCTTGAGCGCACGTCCGTCCCGGCCGCGGATGTCAATCTTGGCGAGTGCGCCCGTGATCGCGTCGAAGCCGGTCGCAAACACGATTGCGTCGAGATTATGCTCGTGATCGACTGTGCGAATGCCGGATTCGGTGATCTCGATGAGCGGGCTCTTGTGCAGGTTTACCAGCCGAACGTTGTTCCGGTTGTAGGTTGCGTAGTAGCCCGTGTCCAGCGTTGGCCGCTTGGTTGCGATCGGGTAGTCAGGGCACAGTGCTTCTGCCGTATCGGGATCCCTGACAATGGATCGGATCTTGTGTCGCACGAAAGTGGCCGCTGTTTCGTTGGCTGCCATGTTCTGGTGGATGTCGTTGAACACGTTGTTGAGCGCCGTGATGCTACCGAACTGCCAGGCATTCTCGTAGATCATGTTCCGCTCTTCGTCGTCGACCTCGAGAGCGGATTCGGTCGCCGCGGGCCATGGTGTTCCGAACGAAGACGCCCGCTGCGCCTTCCGCCATTCGGGGTAGTTTGCCTTCTTCGCCTCCTGCTCGCCAGGAATCAGCGGGCGGTTCTGGGCCGGCAGGCTGTAAGTGGGCGTCCGTTGGAACACCGTCAGATGAGCCGCCTGCTGCGCGATGATGGGGATGCATTGAACACCTGAGGAGCCCGTACCGATCACGCCCACACGCTGCCCCGCGAAGTCCACCTCCTCTCGAGGCCATGCCGCTGTGTGGTAGATCTTCCCCCGGAACGTGTCGATCCCGTCGATCTCCGGCGGCTTGAACGTCGAAAGGCACCCCGTGGCCATCACACAGAAACGCGCAGTCGCCACATCGCCCTTGTCGGTACGAACAGTCCAGGTGCGATTCCCGTCGTCGAAATGGGCCGCTAGGACCCGAGTTTCGAACCGGATGTCGCGGCGGAGATCGAATCGGTCGGCCGTATGCTGTGCGTAGCGCAGGATCTCGGGTTGCGCAGCGTATCGCTCGGTCCATTCCCATTCCTGCTCGAGTTCTGGTGAGAAGGAGTATGAGTACGAGAGGCTCTCGACGTCGCAGCGTGCACCTGGATAGCGATTCCAGAACCAGGTACCGCCGACATCGTCGCCGGCCTCGTAAACGACCGCCGACAATCCAAGCTGTCGGCACTTGTACAACATGTACATACCTGCAAAGCCCGCACCGACCACGATGACGTCGTATCGATCCGGCGAGTCTGCGCCAGGCGCATCACTGAGCTTATCGTTGCTGGACAATTCATGATCTCCCTACGGGCGAAATTGGTTGTTCGGCCAGGCCTAGGCCGCGATGGCACGCGGCCAGTGACGTGTGTTCCGCGTGGCCGCAGAGGTTGGCACGCTCGGAAGGTATTCAGGCGTGGTGCGCGAACAGATGGCGATCGATCGCCTCGGCGACAAAGGCAAGTCCCGCCTCACTGCCAGGCAGGAGGCCGACCATCGTGAAGAAGCCGTGCATCTGTCCCTCGAACCGGCGATGGTCCACAGGCACGCCTGCTTCAGACAGACGCCGCGCGAACTCCTCACCTTCGTCCCGCAGGACATCGTGCTCAGCGGTGAGCACGATCGCGGGCGCGAGGCCTTCCAGGTTATCGGCCCGGAGCGGCGACGCGCTCCAGGCGGAGCGATCCACCATATCGGGCGCGTAATGGTCCCAGAACCAGACCATTGCCTTTCGTGTAAGCCTCAGCTGGTTCTCGGGATTGAGGTACGAATCGCGGTCAACGTCCCAGTCCACAACTGGATACACCAACACCTGCAAGTCAACCCTGGGCCCCCCTTCGTCGCGCGCACGCAGGGCGAGCACGGCGCTGAGATTCCCCCCGGAACTGTCCCCAGCGACGACGACCGGCGCGTCAGGGCGAGCTAGCTCGCCGCGCCGAGCATGCACCCACTGTAGAGCGGCCCATGCGTCGTTCACAGCGGTTGGGTACCGGTGTTCCGGAGCTAGTCGGTAGTCGACCATGACCGTCGTCATACCCGTTCGGATTGCCAGCGTCCTTGCCACCGTGTCGAAGTCGTCGAGCGCTCCTACCACCCAACCTCCGCCGTGACAGTAGAGAATTACACCGCGGGGGGCTTCCGTCGGCATCAAGACCCGAGCATTGATTGTCCCACCATCGACGGCGATGCGTACATTCTCGACGGAGTGCATCTGCGGACCCGGACCGATGATGTCCTTCAATTCTGCAGTAACGCCTCGAGCCTCCTCGATCGACATCTCGTGCAGAGGATTGGAACCACTCTCGATCATTTGACGGACCAATGTCGCAGAAGCCTCATCCAGAGACATGAGATACCCCTTTCTTGGGCTGGGAAACCACTCGTCATCAAGGGCCCCAAGATAATTGCAGTCTATTGGGCGCTCGTTAGGTCGTCAATCGCAAAGAACACTCTCACTCGAAGAACCTTTGATTGATACTCTGCCTGAAAAATGTTGGTAAATCACATCAGTGAAGATCGCCCCGTAGATCGTAGGTCGAACGAGCGGTAGGCTATGCCACCTCTCCGCATTCGATATTGACGATCAATCAAAGCAGGATGATGGATCGTCAACTGGGGTGATCTAGCCGGCCATCGCGGAGCGAGCCGCAGGCCTAGCCGGGTCGCCGGACTTACGGGCGACATCAGTGCGGAGCCGGGTTTCGCGATCAGGCGTGTCTGCTAAATCGTGTGGCATGGCGGCCCCTTCGAATTCGAAGACTAGGGCGTGTCTGACAAACATGTGAACCGTTGCGTGTGAAGCTGTTCGGGTGACGCGGTTTCAGGTGCTGTCGGATGAGCAGTGGGAGTCGATCGCGGACCTGCTGCCGGTGCGGACGGGCCGACGTGGCCGGCCGTTCTCCGATGCGCGGGCGATGATCGAGGGCATCG
>NZ_BAABFB010000089.1:0-9349 GCF_039540555.1 Rhodococcus olei
ACTTCCTCGGTGCAGGCATGATGCCGATCCTTCCGGGTCATCAGCCTCCAAGAAACCCGGGGCGAATCAGTCACACGGTCGAAAAGGGGGCCCGAAAACCGGGCCACCAGGGCGAGTTGATCGCCCTGACCCTGCCCGAGATCCGCCGACTGCTGTGCCTGCTGATTTGGACACCCTGACCCGATCCGACCCGGAACACGTCCTCACCCGCTCGCGCTGGCGTTGACGACACCAACCGAGATAGATTGTGCAACTACCGAACTCGCGAACAGACGCGATAAGCGCAACTGTAGTGCTAGCCACACTTCGCGCGGGTGGTTGCTACGCGTCGAGGTGCGCGTCGGACCACCCCGGCAAATCCAGTACCTCCAGACTCTTGAGTGCCATCGCCGATAGCAGCGCCCCGATCTCCCGTCCTGACGAGGCTCCGCCCGAACGCGTGGCATCGGACATCATGAGCGCCTGCACCGCCCGAATCGCGGTACGCAACCGGCCCTCGGTCCAGCCCGGGTAGCACTTCCCAAGGCAATCAGACCAGCGCTCGATGTACAGCTTCAGCCGCCTCTGATAGCGCCGCTTGTACGTTCCTGTCAGTGACCGGTGTTCACGCTCCCAGATGCCCGCCAGCATTCGGTTCGCCTGAGCGAACCCCACGAAGCTGTCGACCAGCTCGCGCAGCTCATCACGCGGGTCGTCTTTCGGATCGGACAATCCCACCAAGAGCGCGTCAATGGCCTGATCGAACAAAGTCGCGAGGATCTCCTCCTTGCCCGCGAAGTGACGGTAGATCGCCGACCCGCTCACGCCCGCCGCCTGACCAATCTCGTCGACCCCCACACCATCGAAGCTTCGCTCGTAGAAAAGCTTCTCCGCGGCCTCAAGGATCTGCTCGTCGCGTGCCATTCGTCGAATAGTACGCGATGCCGCGGGTCGTGAACGATCGTTACCGCTCACTCCGACCTTCCCCTTGCCTGAGGAACAAGCACCTCCGGGTCGCCGTCCAGGAACTGATGCAAACCATGGTCGAGCATTGCCCCGGCTTCGAACATCGGATAGTGCCCGCATCCTGGCATCTCGAGGACGTAGCCATCGGCGAGACGCTCGGCCAGCCAGCGAGCCCCCTGCACAGGATGCACCGGATCCTCTGAACCCACGATCAGCCGTACCGGCATCGTCAGAGCAGGGATCTCCGAGATGAGGTCGGCATCGAGCATGGTCGTATAGCACGCCAGCGCGGACCACGACGGCATTTGGAGCGACACCGCGGTCAAGTAGTCCAAAACCGCCGGATTCGGTTCGTTCGCAAACCCCGCCGCGATGGTGGCCCGCCGAGACGCCGGCCGGTTCTCCGTCTCTCCTCGCACCAACATCGGCTCGAGCCGGTCCCTCCGGCGCCCGAACGGAAACTCGTCACTTCGACACCCGCGAACTCCGTTGCTGCCGACGAGAACGAGTCGGCGCACTCTCTCGGGATGGCGCGCGGCAAGGTTGAAGGCGACCTGCCCTCCGAACGACCATCCCACCAGGTCGAATGACCCCAATCCCAGCGCGTCGGCGACACCGACGACGTCTGCAGTGAGTTCGGAAAGTGTGTAGCCAAGACGCGGCTTATCGGACTGACCGGTACCGCGCAGATCGATACACAACGTCCGATGGGTCGCGCTGAGCATCGTCACTTGCGCATCCCACACCGTGTGATCCAATCCGAAGCCCGCGAGCAAGATCACAGGACGACCATCACCCACGTCCTGCACCGCGATCTGATTCTTTCTTAATGTCTCCACCATCTTCAGCACAGGATGAGTGTACGACCGTTTCCAACCTATTGTCTTGCATCAAGCCTGAGTGTTCAGCACTTGAATGCCCTTGACTAGGCAGAAGGTGACGACCTGGCATCTTCTGCACCATGCGAGTGAACGACCATTGACACACGTGTCCCTCGTCACTGATGATGGTGTGCGGCCCTACTGCGATTGGGGAGCCGAATCCATGCCGAACAGCATCAACTTCCGGTTCGCCCCAACCCGTTCCCGTTCGAGGAGATGAGCGCATGACCACCCATACGGAACTGGACAAGTCCGCCCTGATCGACCCACAGACCTGGTTGGCAGGTGTTCCGCACTCGTTGTTCGACGCACTGAGGGAACAAGAGCCGATCTCGTGGAACGAACCGGAATCCGGCGGGTACTGGTCCCTGACCCGGCACAAGGACATTGCCCAGGTCTCCAAGGATCACGAACGATTCACCGTCGAACGTGGCGATCTGTACCCTCGACCCAGCGCGGAGACCCTGGCCGAGCAGCGGGACATGCTGACGCTGATCGATCCGCCGAACCACACCCGGCTCCGCAAGCTGGCTGCGAAGAGCTTCACCCCGCGAGTGATCGCCAAACTCGAGGGGTGGGTCCGCGAGGTGATCCGTGGAGTCCTCTCCGACGTGTCGGACAAGTCCGAGTTCGACTTCGTACACGACATAGCTGCCCGCATCCCTGGTCTGGTCATCGCCTCCATGCTGGGAATCGGGGATGAGAACGGGCGCGAAACGATCGTTTCGTGTGCAACCGACGTATTCGCAATGGACCAGCCGGACGGCCAGGTTCGCCATGTTCGGGGATTGCAGAATCTTGCTGCCTTCCTATTCCAAGTCCGTGAGGAGAAGCGCGCACACCCCGGCGACGACATCATGAGCGCGTTGAACGAGGCCCGCGACGATGACGGCCAGGCGTTGACCGATATGGAATACATCAAGTTCGTCTCCCTGCTGACCCTGGCAGGTTTCGAAACGACTCACACCCTGATGGGCCAGGGCATGCGAATCCTCCTCGAGGAACCGCGAATCAACGATGTGGTGCGTGAGGCTGTAGAGCACGACGCCACCCGAGAAGCCGTGGAGGAATTGCTCCGCGTGGTTTGCCCGGTCAACTACTTCGCTCGCACTGCGAAGGCAGACGTCCAGATCGGGGACCAGTTGATCAAGGAAGGTGAGATGGTTTTGCAGTGGTTCGCTGCAGCGAACCGCGATCCCGAGGTCTTCCTCAACCCTCACGAGTTCGACCTGACCCGGACCCCGAACCCACACATGGCCTTCGGCGGCGGCGGTGTGCACCACTGCCTCGGTAATCACATCGCGCGCCTCGAGACCAAAATCCTGTTGGAGGAGATGTACTCGAGGCCGACGAAGCTCGAACTCGCTGGCGAACCTCGACGCGGCGCAAACGTGTTCGTCAACCAAATTCTGTCGTTGCCGGTTAGGCACGTCTGAGAACCTCGACTGAAAGGGCACAACAATGAAGATCACGGTCGACATGGTCAAGTGTGAAGACCACGGGCAGTGCGTGTTCGCCGCACCCGATGTCTTCGACTACAACGACGACGACACCCTGGTATGGGATTCCGAGCCGTCCGAGGGCCAGCGAGCCAAGGTCACGCACGCGGCGGCTGTCTGCCCGGTCTCGGCCATCACAATAGAGTCGTAGTGTGATGGATCGGATCCTCGTAGCAGGTGCGTCACTGGCCGGGCTCCGTAGCGTCGAGTCGCTCAGAGCGCATGGGTTCCATGGCGAGATCGTCGCCATCGGCGACGAAGTACACCCCCCGTACACCCGTCCCCCGCTGTCGAAGGGGTCACTAACCACCTCGTCGCCCTCTGACGCGGTTACGATTCCCCACAATGCGGAGGCCACGTGGAGGTTGGGACGCACGGTAGTCGGATGCAGTCTTGATGCTGGGCGGGTGGATCTGGACGATGGCTCAAGCGAGGATTTCGATGGTCTCGTCATTGCCACCGGACTCCGCGCTCGTCGCCTGACCATTCCGGGTCCCTCCGGCGGCCGACACGTGCTGCGGACGCTCGACGACGCCCGGGAACTTGCCGGTGAGCTCCGGCCTGGACGCACTGTTCTGATCGTCGGCGCGAGTTTCATCGCGTGCGAGGTCGCATCGTCCGCGCGTGCCCGGAATTGCCGCGTGGTCGTCGTCGCGCCAGAGGAGAACCCCATGCTTCGAGTGGTAGGGGCAGAGGTCGGCGCCGCGCTGCGGGCACGCCACGAAGCCGATGGAGTCGAGTTCCACCTCAGCAAGCTGCCGGTGCGCTTCGAGGGCACCGACCGCGTCACCGGCGTGGTGCTCGACGACGGCACGGAACTGCCGGTGGACGTCGTTGTCGAAGCGGTGGGCTGCTCCCCCTCCGTCGAATGGCTCGCGGGCAACGGCCTCGACCTCACCGACGGAGTGCTGTGTGCAAACACCATGCGCGTGATCGGCGCCGACAACGCCGTCGCGGTCGGGGATGTCGCGAGATTCCCAAACCCGTTGTTCGATTCCATACCGCGCCGGATCGAGCATTGGACCATGGCAGGCGACACCGCGGACCGAGCGGCAGGAACCTTGCTCGGCAAACTCCCAGACCATCGGCCGTTCACTCCCCTCCCAAGCTTCTGGAGTGATCAACTCGGCATGCGTATCCAGGGATTTGGTGCCCCCGCATTGGCCGACGAGTACACACTCGTCTCTGGAAGCCTAGACGGTGACTTCGCGGTAGCCGGCTACAGGGAAGGAACCCTGATAGCGGTCTTTGGTATCGGGCGCCGACGCGACGTAAGCAAGCTTCGTCAGGAACTCCTCGACTCCGCCGTCAACTCGACGGCCTGACTGCCAGAGACCGCGGCTTCACGCTCCACCGATCCCCTTCGCCTATCGCCCCCTTTCGGGGCAAATGCAATGCCGGAATGAGAATCGAGTCAGGAGTGCAAGTCGATGACCGACACCACCGACAGGTACACCTTTGACGAGGACGAGGTCGTCGTCAGCCATGAGAAGTCCTATGCCGCGGGGGTTCCTGCGGTGTTGGTGTCGTTGCGCCGCGGGCTAGAGCAGATGGGTCCGGTACGCACCGCCCGGACACTGGCGAAGCTGAACCAGCGCAGGGGCTTCGACTGCCCGGGGTGTGCATGGCCGGAAACCCCCGGCCACCGCAAGCACGCGGAGTTCTGTGAGAACGGGGCGAAGGCGGTCGCGGAGGAGGCGACCACCCGCACTGTGGGCCCGGAGTTCTTCGCCGCGCACCCGGTGACGGAGTTACTGGGGCGGACCGACTACTGGTTGGGGCAGCAGGGCCGGCTCACGCATCCGATGGTGTTGTTGCCGGGAGCGACTCATTACGAGCCGATCGGCTGGGACGAGGCGTTCTCCTTGATCGCGGGCGAGTTGCGGGCCCTGGCGTCACCTGACGAGGCGGTGTTCTACACCTCCGGCCGCACCAGTAACGAGGCGGCGTTCATGTACCAGTTGATGATCCGGGCGTTCGGGACAAACAACCTGCCGGACTGTTCGAACATGTGCCACGAATCCTCGGGCAGCGCGCTAGTCGAGACGATCGGCATTGGCAAGGGATCGGTGTCCGTCCCCGATATCGAGAACGCCGACCTGATCCTGATTGCCGGCCAGAATCCCGGCACCAACCACCCCCGCATGCTCTCAACCCTGGAGAAGTCAAAGGCCAACGGGGCGAAAGTGATTGCGATCAACCCATTGCCGGAGGCTGGGCTTCTGCGGTTCAAGGATCCGCAGAAAGTGCACGGCGTGGTCGGTGACGGCGTGCAGATCGCGGACGAGTTTCTGCAGATCCGGATCGGCGGCGACCAGGCCCTGTTCCAGGGGTTGGCGAAACTGGTCCTCGACGCCGAAGACGCCCACCCGGGCACTGTCCTCGATCACGAGTTCCTTACCGAGCACTGCGCCGGGTGGGACGACTATGCCGCCCACATCCGCAGCACCGTGGACCTGGACACCATCGTCACCGCGACCGGCTTGACGATCGAGCAGATCCGACAGACGGCAGACGCACTGATCGCGTCGCGCAGAACGATCATCTGCTGGGCGATGGGATTGACGCAGCAAACTCACGGGGTCGCGACCATCCAGGACGCGGTCGCGTTGTTGCTGATGCGCGGAATGATCGGCAAACCCGGGGCCGGAGTATCCCCGGTGCGCGGGCACTCCAACGTCCAGGGTGACCGGACGATGGGCATCTGGGAGAAGATGCCCGACGCATTCCTCGACGCCCTGGACACCGAATTCTCAATCACCTCACCCCGCCACCACGGATTGGACGCCGTCGACTCGATCCGGGCGATGCGCGACGGCAAGGCGTCGGTGTTCATAGCGATGGGCGGCAACTTCGTAGCCGCCACCCCCGACACTGAGGTCACCGAGGCCGCACTGCGCCGGTGTGCGCTCACGGTGCAGGTGTCGACGAAACTGAACCGGTCCCATCTGGTCGCTGGGCGGACCGGGCTGATTCTGCCCTCGCTCGGGCGCACCGACAAGGACGTGCAAAACGGCCGCAAACAGCAAGTCACGGTCGAGGATTCGATGTCGATGGTGCACCTCTCGCGCGGCAGCCTGAAACCGGCCAGCGAGCACCTGCGTAGTGAGGTGGCAATTGTCTGCGGACTCGCGCAGGAGTTGTTCGGGCCGGAACACCCCGTGGCGTGGCAGGAATTCATGGTCGACTACGACCGGATCCGCGACAGCATTGCCCGGGTGATCCCCGGATTCTCCGACTTCAACACCAAGGTCCGCCAACCCGACGGGTTCGCGTTGCCACACCCGCCGCGCGACGAACGCCGATTCGACACCACGACCGGCAGAGCGAACTTCGTCGTCAACCCGTTGTCCTGGGTGCCCGTCCCCGACGGGAAACTGATCCTGCAGACTATGCGGTCCCATGATCAGTACAACACCACCATCTACGGTCTCGACGACCGCTACCGTGGCATCAAGGGCGGCCGCCGGGTGCTGTTCATCAACGAACTCGAATCACCACACTAGGATTCGCCGAAGGCGACCGGGTAGATCTGATCTCCGAATGGACCAGCCCGGACGGCACGGTGCAGGAGCGCCGAGCTGACGACTTCCGGCTAGTGCCGTACCCCACCCCGCGGGGGAACGTGGCCGCCTACTATCCGGAGACGAACCCGCTGATCCCGCTCGACCATGTCGCGGCAAAGTCGAACACCCCGGTGTCGAAGGCGGTCACCATCCGCCTTGAGAAGCAGGGCCTGAGTTGGGCCGGGTGACCACCCGGACCCTGGTGACCCGGATCAGCGAGACCCAGCGCTCCACCTGCCCGGACACCGGAGTAGCGGAAGAGCCTTCGACATTCGAGACGCAATGGCTCATTCCCCGCGGCGTACTTGAGACTCACGACAACACGATTCAGAGGAAGTCACTCAAAAAATACATTCCGATAATTGAGACATCTCCCGCCGAGAACAATGGGCCTCAAGATACTGCGCCATTCACAACGCCGCACCCCAATTTCTCCAAACTTTGAATTACTTCCGCGCATGCCACCCGAGTAACAAACATCCAAGGATCCGACGTGCAAAGACTGCAGCGGCGCCATTCGAACGGGCAGACCGCACTCACACTCCTCGCGGCTGTTGCGACAATGTGGTCGCTATCGGCTGCACCGTCGTACGCAGCGCCCCTGACAGGATTCGCGGAGTATCCCGATCCGTTGCACGCGCCTTGTGAGGGGATCCTCCACGAGCCTACCGGGCAAATCTACGTGGAGGAGATCGTAAATCCCGGATCCAACGGCAATATCGGCAGCCTGGGAGTGCTTGATCCGGCCACAGGTTCAATTGAGCGCTATCGCCTTCCTGTTCCGGAAACAACCGCGGGCGGTGCTGCATTCGGACCTGATGGAAACCTCTGGTTCACATACTTTGGTGCATCAAGCGGGGTCGCATTCATTGACCCCGACACGAAGCAATTCACTAACTTCCCAACACCGAACCCTCAGGCCACACCAACAGATATCTGGCCCGGCCCCGACAATGCTATGTACTTCACTGAATCGTTTGCCCAGAATCTAGGGCGGATAGACGTCACGACCCACCAGATGACAGAGGTCCCGATTCCGGAAGGCGGACTCAACATCCCCACGACGATCATCATGCCAGGAAGCGGCACCAGAATGATGTTCTCTGCCGCGCTGTCCAACAACATCGTCGAATATGACACCGCTACAGGGCAGTTCACCCTCCACAAGGTTCCGACACCCGGTGCCGTACCTCAGGGACTGACCCTCGGCACCGATGGCGCCATCTGGTTCAGTCAGACTATCGGAGCAAAGATCGGAAGAATCGACCCCGTCACAGGCGACATCACCGAATACCCGATTGCTACCCCAGATGTCCCCATACCTTCGATGGGACCGCTCGTTCTCGGATCCGACGGCAACTTGTGGTCTGCCAACGGTGGATTCACAGCCGGAAGCACAATCGGACGATTCAACACGACAACCCACCACATCGACTACTTTCCCCTCCCACGAGTAGGCTCCGGTCCATGCGACATAGACTCCGTCGCAGCCGCCCATGGAGCATTGGTCATCGGACAAACCACCGGCGGAGCGATTGCCGTGGCGAACATTGCCGAGCTGAACGCAATGGGGGTGTCCCCAGCTCCTCTGTCAAGTAGCGGTAGAGGTGGCGGCTGATGACTGGTCTGCGATCATGGCGCGGTAGGCGACATCGGGGCGCCGACGTTTGAGGATGCGCAGCGCTTCCATGCCACCGTCTCCGTTGGCTTTGCGCCGTGACAACAGTGCTCGTGCCTCAGGATGGCAACGGGCCTGGGTGAGCGCGATGCGGTGAACGGCTTCGGTCAAGTCCCAGGGCGTGGTGTACGAGGTTGTCGCGTGACTCCTCGTGGGGTTGTTATGCGGTCAGCGCTGCTGGTGCCACCTCCTGATCGACATCGTTGACGGTCTCGGCGGTGTCCTCGCCGCGCGAGCGGGCCAGCACGTCGAGGCCGAGGTATCGGCGGCCTTCGATCCACTCGTCGTGTTGTTCGGCGAGCACAGCCCCGACCAGCCGGATCAGGGCGGTGCGGTCCGGGGAAGATCCCGACGACGTCGGTGCGCCGGCGGATCTCCTTGTTCAGCCGTTCCTGCGGATTGTTGGACCAGATCTGTCGCCAGATCTGTTTGGGGAAAGCGGTGAACGCCAGCAGGTCGGCCGGTGCGCCATCGAGGCGGTCGGCGACCCTCGGCAACTTCTCCGACAGGGCATCGATCACTCGATCGTATTGGGCGTGAACGGAATCGGTGTCCGGTTGGTCGTAGACCGAGTGCAGCAACGTCTTGACCCAGGGCCACGACGCTTTCGGGGTGACCGCCATCAGATTGGTGGCGTAATGTGACTGTAAGGAATTAATGTATCGATTCGGTTGTGTCGTCTTCCTGCTGTGGTATCGCGGCGAGAAGGGCGGTGGCGGTGCGGTAGCGGGTGGGTGCCGGTGCCGGGGTGTAGCCGTCCTGTTCGAGCAGTGGCCGCAC
>NZ_BAABFB010000090.1:0-596 GCF_039540555.1 Rhodococcus olei
CTCCCCGGTCAGCTCACGGGCATAGCCGCCCTCACCGGCCGCATCGATGCCGAGGTCGAGCCACTGCGCACCCACCGACCGCACCTGGTCCGCAACCTCCGGACGCACGTCGTACCCGGTGGTCCGGCCACCGAGCCGCTTCGCCGTCGCCAAAGCCTGCAGACCGGCGACACCGACACCGAGCACCAGCACCGTCGCCGGCTTCACCGTCCCCGCCGCGGTGGTCAGCATCGGGAAATACCGCGTCGACTCCGACGCCGCCACCACCACCGCCTTGTACCCGGCGACATTCGCCTGCGACGACAACGCGTCCATCACCTGCGCCCGCGAGATCCGCGGAATCGACTCCACCGCGAACGCCTGCACCCCCGCGGCCTTCAGGTCCGCGATCCGGTTGTCGGCGTTGCGCGGCGCGAGGAACCCGATCAGCGTCGACCCCGACCGCAGCTTCGCGACCTCCGCCTCGGACGGCGGCGCGACCTTGACCACCACATCCGCCGACCACGGATCACCGATGCTGGCGCCGGCCTCCTTGTACAACTCGTCCGGGATCAACGCACCCAAACCCGCACCGGGCTCGACGACAACGTCGAGGC
>NZ_BAABFB010000091.1:0-1901 GCF_039540555.1 Rhodococcus olei
TGGGCGACACGTCGCAACCGGTCGGCGTGTCGACCACAACAGGGCAAAGGTTCACGGGTGCGGCACTAGTTCAGGCCGTGCTCCGAGAAACACACAGATACCCGTTCCTCCCTGATGGATACGGCTCGACATCACTGATCCGGATCAGAGCGACTCGGTCCAGTGGATGCCGCCAGCCCTGAAGCGCACTTCCAAAGTTCCCTATCGTCGCTGCGGGACACCAAAGTTGCTGACTGCCAATGTGAGTCGCGCTCGTTCTGACTGAAGCTTGGCGCGTCGTGAGTTTGGGGATCCAGGAAGATCGTGTCGGCCTTCCCAAATCGGTGATGGGTTGGGGAGGTGGAAATGTCTGTTCGGGTGAGCTTCCTGATTACTGGGAGTGCCCGCCTGCCGTTACTGTGTGCGTTCGACAGGTGCCTAGCGAAGAAGGAGACACATGGCGATATCACCGAGGGGTTCTGAAAGTTCGGCGAAGAAGGCAACCAAAGAGATTCGCGAGTGGGCGATCCGGGAGGGCCGCGAGGTGTCCTTGCGCGGCCGGATCTCGGTCGAGATCGAGCAGGCCTTCTATGACGCTCAGCCGAAGAAGGTTCAGGCGAAAACGACGCCGGTAAAGACGGCCGCGACAAAGACGGCTGTGAAGAAGCCGGTCGCGGCGACGACTCCGGGAAAGCGGGCGAAGGCTCCGGTGAAGCCGGCGACGGCGAGCGCGGCTCCGGCGACGAAGACAGCCGCTAGGAAGACAGCCGCAAAGAATAGAGTTGCGACGAAGTCGGTTGCGGAGAAGACGGTCGGGAAGAGGCCGGTCGCGGCGAAGGCGCCGGAGAGGGAAGTGGTGGGTAAGGCTCCGGCGAGGAAGACGACCAAGGAGATCCGCGAGTGGGCGATCGGGGCGGGTCATGAGGTGTCATCGCGTGGCCGGATTCCGTCCGAGATTCAGCAAGCCTTCGATAACGCTCAGGCGAAGCAGGTTCAGGCAAAGGTGGCGTCGGTAAAGAAGACGGCCGCGAAGAAGGCAGCTGCGAGGACCACGGCCGCGGCGACGGTTCCGGTGAAGAAGGCTCAGGCAACAACGGCTCCGGCGAGGAAGAGAGCCGTGAATAAGCCGACCGTGAAGAAGCCGGTCGCGGCGGCGGCGCCGGAGAGGGCAGTGGTGAGTAGGGCTCCGGCGAGCAAGTCGTCCAGGGAGATTCGTGAGTGGGCGATCGGGGCGGGTCATGAGGTGTCATCGCGTGGCCGGATTCCGTCCGAGATCCAGCAAGCCTTCCACGACGCTCAGGCGAAGCAGGTTCGGGCAAAGGCGGCGTCGGTAAAGAAGACGGCCGCGAAGAAGGCAGCTGCGAGGACCACGGCCGCGGCGACGGTTCCGGTGAAGAAGGCTCAGGCAACAACGGCTCCGGCGAGGAAGAGAGCCGCGACGAAGTCGGTTGTGGAGAAGACGGCCGGGAAGAGGCCGGTCGCGGCGAAGGCGCCGGAGAGGGAAGTGGTGGGTAAGGCTCCGGCGAGGGAGTCTTCGAGGGAGATTCGTGAGTGGGCGATCGGGGCGGGTTATGAGGTGTCATCGCGTGGCCGGATTCCGTCCGAGATCCAGCGAGCGTTCCGTGACGCTCAGGTGGAGATGCCGGTCGCGTGAGTTGCAACGTCGCCCCGGTGCACACCGTGGCCATCCTGTCGTGACGCCTTGAGCCGGTGGGGATCGTGGCTTTCGGCGCCATGCGGTGGCGGGTGTCCGCGTCAGCGGTGCCGGCGACGGGGCGGAGGTATCCCGGCGGCACCTGCCTTGTCGATTCCGCGCGGGAGCGGATTGGGTGCAGCGGTTCCGGTCCAGTGAAGGGCCTTACCCCCGATTCGTGGACACGGGTGGTGGATTACGCCGCGGACGCCAGGGTAGCGGCGTACCG
>NZ_BAABFB010000092.1:0-30676 GCF_039540555.1 Rhodococcus olei
AGCCACTCAGGCTGCGTGACCGAATCTGTCACCGATCGTGCAGCAGTCCCGAGTGATGAATCAACTGCGTTAGTCCCTGGCCTGCGTGTTCTCGGGTCCAGATGCCCATCTCCAATGCGTCGAGCGCGAGATCGGTGCGCAGGCTCGTCGAGAGCTGCCATCCCACGATGCGGCGGGAGAAAACGTCGATAAGGAATGCCGCGTACGTCCATCCGGCGAACGTGCGGACGTAGGTGATGTCGGCGACCCACAGCTGGTCCGGCGCCGAGGCGGTGAACCCGCGATTGACTAGGTCAGCAGGCCTGTCGGTACTCACTGCGGCGATGGTGGTCCGGGGGTTCTTCGACCGGGCGATGCCGCGTAGTCCGGCGGTGCGCATCAATCGCTCGACGGTGCACCGGGCGACCCGGATACCCTGCCGATTCAGCTCCGCATAGACCTTGCGGGCACCGTAAACGCCATAGTTCTCGCCGTGGACACGGTGGATCTGCTCGACCAGTTCCGCGTCGCGGACGGTTCTCGCCGAAAGCGGCCGCGACTTGGCCGCGTAGTACGTCGACGGGGCGATCTGCGCGCCAGCCTGAGCGAGTACCCGGCAGATCGGCTCGACCCCGTAATCGGTCTTGTGGGCATCGATGTAATCGACGCTCACTTGAGTTTGCGGTCGAGCTCCGCTGCCGCGAGAAACGCCGACGCCGTCTTCAGAATCTCGTTGGCACGCCGTAGTTCTCGGTTCTCCCGTTCGAGCTCGGCGATCCGTTTCGCTTCGTCCGTAGTGGTTCCGGGGCGGACGCCACCATCGATCTCGGCCTGGCGAACCCAGGTACGGAGGGCTTCGGGGTAGATACCGAGTTGGTCCGCGATCCGCTTTATCGCACCCGTTCTCGATTCCGGATCACGGCGTGCCTCGATCGCCAACCGCGTCGCCCGTTCCTTCAGCTCCTCCGGGTACTTCCTCGGCGCTCCCATGAATCTCATCCTTCCGTGTGATGAGACCCTCCATCAGAGCCGGGGCGCAACACCACCGCGGTCGCCATGCGGAGGAACGTGGCCGGGTTCGGGAAGATCTCGACCACATCGGCTCTGCGCTTGATTTCCTTGTTCAGCCGCTCGATCGGATTTTTCGACCAGATCTTCTGCCAGTGCGCCCGCGAGAACGCGGTGAACGCGAGCACGTCGTGCTTCGTGCACTCCATCAATGCCGCGACCTTCGGGAACGAGACGGTCAGGCTGTCAACGACCTGATCCCACATGGGAGGCGACCTCGACAGGGTCGGTGTGCGCGAAGGTCGTCTTGACCGCCGCCATTACCGGCGGTGCGTGTTTCGAGTGCACCGCACCCTGCAGGGTTCCGCATGAAATACACCCGGCACCGTCGCCATGCGGCACCGCTGAACTGTTGCACCACTGTTGCTTTCAGGCGGAGTGTGCGTCGGAGACGGCCAGGTGCACCCCAGTCAGTCCCCGGCCCCGCAACCCGACCAGGAACTCACGCCAGAACTCGAAGGACTCCGAGTCTCCGACCGCGTGCCGAGCACCTCGCGGGTCCCGTCGATGGACACCCCGGTGACCACGACGAGGGCCTGGAAGACCACATGAGCCCCGACCCGCACTTTGCAGTAGGTGGCATCGAGGTAGACGTACGGGAAGGTTGTGTGCGTGAGGGTGCGTTCCCGGAACCGGGCGACCTCGGCGTCGATGCCGGCGCAGATCCTCGAGACCTGCGACTTCGAGATCCCCGAGCTCACGCCCAACGCGGCGACGAGGTCCAACACTGCGGGTCGAGACGCCGTGCACGTAGGCCTCTATGATCACCGCGTGCAGGGCCCTGTCGATCCGCCGGCGGCGTTCGACCAGGCAGGGGAAGAACGAACCCCGCCCGCAGCTTGGGGATCTCGAGTTCGACGTCGCCGCTGGTCGTCGAGATCGTCTTCGACCGGTGCCCGTTGCGGTGGTTGGTGCGGCTGTCGGTGCGTTCGTAGCGGCCGGCACCGACGGCCTCGGTGGCTTCGGCCTCGATCAGTTCCTGAAGGCCGACGCGGATCAGTTCGGCGAACACGGACGTCACATCGGTGCCCTTGAGGGCGTCGAGGCGGGCCAGCAGGGCAGAATGCTCTTGGTTATCGCGTAGCTCCTGTGCGTGAGTCACTGTGGTAGGTGACTCGTTCACCACTACGCGATGGCCCACCCACACCGAGGGAGCGGCACACCCCCGACCAGGGCTGGGGACATCTCACCCGATTCCCACCACCCCAAGGGACCTACCCTATCTCGGAGGATTTCCTTGGCATCCAGGCCGCCGGGATGTCCCAGTTCGGTATGGCCGTGGTGAGCTTGCAGCTTGTGGCGTTGCTCGTCGGTCCCCTGCGTGCCAGGGTGAGTTGAGTCCAACGGTTCACAGCAACCCCGCCTGCAGGGCGAGATACGGATCAACCCGACGATGACGATTTCCAGCCTGGCCGTGGCCGGGGACAATGCGCCCATGGACTCCTCGCATCCGCGTTCCGACGGCCCGCACCGGCGGCGCACATTCACCCCGGCGGACAAGCTCGCGCACCTGGCCGCGTACGAGCAGGCATGCGAGAGCAACGGCGGCGGCGCCTACCTGCGCCGCGAGGGCCTGTACTCCTCGCTGATCAGCGAGTGGCGCAAGCAACGCGACGCCGGCGTCCTCGACGCCACGCAGGCCGGCGCGAAGGTCGGCACACTGACCGCCGAGCAGGCCGAGATCGCCCGACTCAAGCGTGAACTCGACCGGACCAACAAGCGCCTCGCGACCACCGAGGCCGCCCTGGACATCATGGGAAAAGCACACGCGCTCTTGGAATCTCTCTCCGAGAGCGCGGACACCGACGGGCCGCGCAGGAAGCGTTGATGACCGTCCATCACGACCTCACCGCAGCCGGTGTCACCACCAGGGCGGCAACGACGTTGACGTCAATCACTCGGTCGACCGCCGCCCGGTGCAAGGCGCGGCGGGCGGCAGCGCCGTCACCGAGCCTGGACGCGGCGACCGAGCGCCCGATGCCGGCGAACAAGCTCACCGCGGCCGAACGCCACCAGGTGCTGTCGATGCTGAACTGCGACCGGTTCGTCGACCAGGCACCACTCGAGGTCTACGCCCAACTCCTCGACGAGGGCACCTACCTGTGCTCGGTGTCGACCATGTACCGCATCCTGCGGGAGAACACGCAGGTCGCCGAGCGGCGCCGGCAGGCCCGGCACCCCGCCCGGGTATGCCCGGAGTTGGTGGCCGACGCGCCGCGGCAGGTCTACACCTGGGACATCACGAAACTCCCCGGCCCGGCCAAGGGTGCCTACTACGACGCCTACGTGATGGTCGACATCTACTCCCGCTACATCGTCGGCGTGCATGTGCAAACCCGTGAATCCGGGCTTCTCGCAGTGGAATTCATGACGGAAATCTTTGCCGTGCACGGTATCCCGAACGTGGTGCACGCGGACCGGGGGACGTCGATGACCAGCAAACCCGTCGCGACCCTGCTCGCCGACCTCGAGGTGACCCGCTCGCACTCGCGGCCGAAGGTCTCGAACGACAACCCGTATTCGGAATCGCTGTTCAAGACCCTCAAGTACGGGCCGGCGTTCCCGCAGCGTTTCGGATCGATCCACCACGCACGGCAATTCATGGATTCGTTCGTGACCTGGTACAACCACGAACACCGCCACAGCGGCATCGGGCTGCACACGCCTGCCGATGTCCACTTCGGGCTCGCGGCACAGAAGGCCGCCGAACGTTCCAGCGTGCTCGCCGATGCCCGCCGCTCCCACCCCGAACGGTTCACAGCGGCAAGCGCGACGACCCCGAAAATCCTGGACCTGCCCACCGCCACCTGGATCAACAAACCCGCCACGGACGTAGGCATCGAACCCGCGGCGGATCAGGCCGCCGCGTAACACCCGATGGACTCAATCACCTTGACAGGTTCCGGTCAGCAGTTCCGCGGCCCAGATGGCGCGAAATCGCCTCAGCCATTGACGACCAATCGAGGTCAATGTAACGTCAGTCACGTTCTTGGCCTGCTCGTCTCAAAACTGTTGATAAAGTCGATCAGAACGTGACTCGCAGTTGGAATGAGCCAGCCAATATCACCACTTCTGATCCGTACATTGGCACAGGCCCGCACTGCTCTAGAGGTTCTCTGGTGTCGACCGGCGCGGGGTGACCTGCTCCCTGACGACCGGCGCGGCCGCGTTGACGTCGCCCGACCGGGTGTGAAGTTCAACCCTGAAATGCGAGAAGCGATGAAGAACCCCGGAAAGCTCGTAACGATACTGGCTGCGTTGCGTTTATTTGTCGGTGCGTCAGCGTATCTCACGCCTCGGCTGAACGACGAAGCGGTGGGCGCTCCGGCGATCGGCACGCCGGGGCAACCGGTATCGACTCGATTCTTCGGCGCCCGGGATATCGCCTACGGAATCGGACTGCTGACAGCCTCGGACTCCGACCGCAATCTCTGGGTAAGGCTCGGCATGGCAACAGATTTCGCCGATGCGGCGGCTCTATACGTCAGCGGTGTCCCCGGCAAGAAGATCGCCCCGATGGCCGTTGCGCTCGGCGTCGGAGCCCTCGGCGCCGCAGTACTGGCCCAACGGACCCGCACCAATTAGTTCACAGGCACACATCGCTGCGGCGAATAGACATAAGGAGACAACAATGTCGGTCGCCACGAAGGCCGGACTTGCCCTGAAGATCGCCAAGGTCGCTGGACAGGTCGTAGAGGAACGGGTACAAAAGCAGATGCCGACGGAACTGTCTCAGGTGCCCTCGTCCGTGCATCATCTGAGCGTCGAATGGCTCAGCGCCGCGCTGTGCTCCGATGCTCCCGGCGCCCGGGTCACCTCGTTCGACCTCGGTGACGGCAGCCGCGGATCAACGGCACGTGATCGGATCAGTCTGCGGTACAACGAAGCCGGACGTGCGGCGGGGTTGCCCGAGAACGTCTTCGTCAAAAGTAGCCCGGACTTCACCTCTCGCCTGGTCAACGGACTCAGTGGTGCGCTCGAGAGTGAAGCGGGGTTCTACCGGGAGCTGCGTCCGAAGGTGGACATGAACAGTCCGCGGGCGTACCATGTGGCGCTCGAAGCGGCGAGATTCCGGTCGATGTTCCTGCTTGAGGATATCGCCCAGTCGCGAGGGGCTGTGTTCGGCAACCCGTGCACGATGTACGTCGATCGGGGCATGGCCGAGAGCATGGTCACCAACCTGGCCGCGTACCATGGCGCGTTTTGGGAGCACGAGATCCTGACGTCCGCACCTTGGCTCCAGTCGTCCCTGGAATTCCAAGAACGCGTGAACGACACGATCGACTTCGAAAAGCGATCGATGGTTGGTGTGGACCGATCCGCCGAGATCGTGCCGCGTGAATTCTCCGAACGAAAACTCGAAATCTGGCCCGCACTGATGCACTCCCTGCGGGTCAACGTCTCCGGCCCGCACACGCTCTTGCATAGCGACATGCACATCGGGAACTGGTACCAGGACAACACTGGGCAGATGGGTCTTTACGACTGGCAGTGCATGTCGCACGGCGGCTGGGCCTTGGACGTCGTCTACGCCCTGACATCGGGCTTGACGATCGAAGACCGTCGAGAATGGGAGAAGGAGCTGCTCGAGTTGTACCTAACCGAACTTCGGGCGCACGGTGGTCGCCCCCCGGAGTTCGATCGCGCCTGGACCGAATACCGGCAGCAGATCTTCCACGCCCTGGTGTTCTGGCTCTACACGATCGGCTCCGGGAAGCTGCAACCGAAGATGCAGCGCGATGATGTGACCGCCGAAAACGTCGCGCGCATGGCGCAGGCCACTATCGACTTCGGCAGCTTCGACCTATGACATTCCTTACCGTCGCCATCATCGACACGGTGGGGACGGCCCGTCATTCGTGCAAGGGAAGTGACCTACCCTGATGACTACCCTCCAATCGACTTCGTTCAGTGTGGAACGGCTGATCAACGACGCACCGTTCTCGAGGTTGCAACGACTAGTCCTCGTCGCGTGCCTGTCCCTGGCCATCATCGACGGTTTCAACTCATTGAGCGTGGGGTTCGTGATTCCGGCGCTCTCGGAGGACTGGGCCGTCAACCCGGGGAGTCTTTCGGTAGTGATCGTCGCTTCGTTGATCGGCGAGATCCTCGCCGCACTGACGATCGCACCCTTGGCCGATCGGGCGGGACGACGCGCGATTGTCGGTCTGGGGGTATCCTGCTTCGCAGTCTTCACCCTGATGGCCGCGTTCGCACAATCGGTGGAGATCCTCATGATTGCGCGCTTCTGCGCGGGTCTCGGCATCGGTGCTGCCACCCCCAACCTCATCGCGCTCGGGGCCGAGTATTCCCCGGAGCGAGCACGAGCGACGGTGGTCACGACCATCGGTCTCGGGCTCGCCGGCGGCGGATTTCTGGGTGGTTTTGTGGCCGGATACCTTATCCCGCCATTCGGATGGCGATCGATCTTCATCGTCAGCGGTGTGCTACCCCTCGTACTGCTCGTAGCGACGCTACGAATCCTTCCTGAATCGGTCGAATTCCTCGCCGCGCGCAAACGTTACCGCGATGTCGCTGCGACCATGTCGAAGATTTCCATGCAGACACCCTTCGACGAGGCGTCGACGTTCACCGTGGAAGCGCGACCCGACGGACGTGCCCCTTTTCGGGAGATCTTCGTCCACGGACGTGCACTCGCCACGATCATGATCTGGGCAGTGATGTTCTTCGGGCTCTTGGTGAACTTCTTCATCTTCGGATACATGCCAACTGTCCTGACAACGTCTGGTCTCAGCCAGCAGATGGCTCTGTTTGCGACCTCGACATGCACGTTCGGTGGAATGGCCGGCGGAGTGCTCCTCGGCGTCCTCATCGATAGAACTGGTGGCGGATACCGGAACCTCTTCGTCGGACCACTGCTCGCACTGGCTGCCACCGTGCTGCTTGTCCTGGTGTCCGGACATGCGCTACTCGTCGTGGTCGTCGTATTCGCGATCGGATTCGGCGCTATCGGTACGCAGATCTGCGCCAACGCTTGGGCTGCGGCGCTCTACCCTGCACACATTCGGTCGACCGGGGTTGGTTGGGCACTCGGCGTCGGCCGCGTGGGCGGCATTCTGGGACCCGTCCTCGGAGGAGTACTGCTCAGCGCAGAACTGCCTGGAAACACCATATTCCTGCTGTCGCTGATTCCCTCGGTCATCGTCGGCGCCCTGGTCTTCACACTGTCACGACTCCGCCCAATCAGCCACGGCCCCGCATCTCCGCGACTACGATAGTGGTGGATTCGACCAAATAGCCGTTCGCGATCGGCGCGAATTAGCCCATGGGATCCGCACCGCTCGACCCAGTTGCTGAGCTGCACTCACCTGACCTCAACTCATCCAGTGGGCATTCGATAGGATACTGAAGAAATATGCTTGAGCAGTTACAAATCGAGCAATTCCAGGTTGCCGTACCTGACGATGTCCTTGCGGATCTCCGCCGGAGGCTGGCGCAGACGAGATGGCCGGATCAGGTGCCTGGGGCGGGATGGGACTATGGCGCCAACCTTGAGTACCTGCAAGCGTTGTGCCGGTATTGGGAGACGGAATACGACTGGCGTGCGACCGAGGAAGCACTGAATGCATGGCCACAGTTCGTGACGACCATCGATGAACAGCGCATACATTTCCTCCACGCCCGATCGCCCGAGCCGAACGCCCGGCCCCTGATCCTCACCCATGGATGGCCGAGCTCGGTCGTGGAGTTTCTCAACGTGCTCGGACCTCTCACCGATCCGGTCGCCCACGGCGGACGGGCAGCTGACGCCTTTCACATCGTGGTGCCCTCGCTGCCCGGCTACGGCTGGAGCGGACCGACGACGACATCAGGCTGGCACACCGGACGCATCGCGGCAGCGTTCCTCGATCTCATGCACCAGTTGGGGTACTCGCGGTTCGCAGCGCATGGCGGAGACTGGGGCTCGGTGATCTGCGGTGAGATGGGGCGCCAGTCCCCGGATCGCGTGCTCGGGCTGCATCTGACTTTCCTGGTTACCGCGGGGCTGCAGCCAGCGGACGGAGCGCCGACCGACGAGGAATTGACCCTGATGGCAGCGCAGGAACGCTACAACGCCACAGAGCAGGGATATGTCGCCCTCCAAGCGACCAAACCGCAATCCCTGGCTTTCGGGCTCAACGACTCGCCCGCCGGACTGGCAGCCTGGATCGTCGAAAAGCTTCAGACCTGGACAGACCATGGTGGCGACCTCGAATCCGCGCTTAATAAGGACCAGATTCTCGGAAACATCACCACATACTGGGTCACCGGCACTGTAGGCTCCGCTGCACGCCTCTACTACGAGGAAGCGCACGCCGGCCGTCTCGGGCCCGCCGAGCGCGTAGGTGTTCCGACGTCGGTCGCCGTCTACCCGAAAGAGCTCAACCGGACATCACGGCGAATCGCCGAACACCAATACAACATTGAGCGCTGGACGAATATGCCTCGCGGTGGGCACTTCCCCGCGGCCGAACAACCAGACTTGTTCGTCGCGCATATACGGGAGTCGTTCCGGGCCACATGAACGGGTCGACATCGCCGGCACCGAGTTTGCGGTGGATACCACTGTCCGGTACCAGCACATACCGATAGCGGGCGCTGATAGTGGTGGGTCCCGGCCGCGCGCGGCCGGGACCCACCACTATCCGACGTCCACCTGATCCGCGTAGAAGGGCTGATGGGCGAGAAGACCACCATCGACCCGCATCACCAGCCCATTGACACCGCTGGCATCATCAGATGCCAGAAAGGCTACGGCTCGCGCAACGTCCATTGGTGCATTGAGCGACGGGTTGATGGTGTGGCGCGCGTACACCTCGCGGAACCACCCCGGGGCACGTTCGACCGGTGGGCTGGTCGTCGTGCCGGGGCAGACCGCATTGCAGCGGATGCCGCGCCGCCCGTACTGCGTTGCCGTGTAGACGGTGAGCGCATTGACCGCAGCCTTCGACGCGCCGTATCCGGTAAGACGCAGATCGCCGGCGAACGCATGGGTGGATGCGGTATTGACAATCGACCCACGAGCTTTGGCGAGCATGATGGGAAGAGCGTGCTTGGTGAGCAACATTGCGCCGCGCACGTTGACGGCCATCACATCGTCCCAGACCTCGATGTCGATGTCGGCCACGGCACCGTCGTCGACGGGAAAGACGCCGGCATTGTTGATGACGGTATCGACGGTCCCGAAGGTGGACAGAGTCGCCGCTACAAGGCGCTCGATGTCGGATTCACTGCGGATGTCGGCGATGTGGGCGCTGACCGAGTCGGCTCCGTATTTGTCAGAGAGTTGGGTGGCGAGCGCATGAGCGCCGTTTGTGTCGATGTCGGTAACCATCACACGCGCGCCGCGGGCGACGAGTTCGCCCGCGATGGCACCGCCGATATTCACTCGCCCGCCAACGACCGTGGCGCCGGTCACTATCGCGACCTTGCCGTCCATAGTGGTCATGTCAAACTCCTCATCTTCGTTGGTAACCAGCGTTCACAGTCGCCGACGTTGCCCAGTCCGAGCGCAGTGCCGGAAGGACTTCGGCGGCGAGGAGCGCCATCGACCGCCGCATCACCGCGAGTGGCATACCGGGGAAGTGCATGCGCAGAATCCAGTGATCACAGGGCAGTCGCCGGTGATGACGCCGGAACTCCCGCACCAGCGTGGCGGGGCTTCCGATCAGCATGCGGTCAGGGTCGAAGGGAAGATCCCCAGCGACTGTGTCGATGACTTGGTTGTGGCGGGCGTATTCGGCAGACTGTTCGGTGATGTACGGGTCGGCGATCTTCCAGGCCTCCTCATCGGTTGCCGCGCAGAAGCACTCACGGATCACGGGGTATTCCACGACCCCTGGGCTGAACCCAGCCGCGGACAGGGCGCCGTCGTAGATTGCGCGCTGCCGTATCGCGATGGTGAGAGGTGCTCCGGACAGGGGAACAGCCAATCCCAGGCGGCCGGCGCGTTCGAGGCCCGGTCTGCGTTGAGCGCCCACCCACACCGGAAGGCCTCGTTGTATCGGAGGTGGGCTGATGACTACGTTCCGCAGTTGGTACCGCTTCCCGGTGAAATCGAACGGACGGCCCGAAAGAGCCTTCCGCACGATCTCCTGGGATTCGATGAAGCGTGACAGCTTCTCCTGGGGGTTGATACCGAATCCCTCGAACTCCGACGGCCGGTACCCCATTCCGAGACCCAGTGTGACGCGGCCGGCGGACAAGTTGTCCAGAGTGCTGACATCCTCCGCCAACCGGACGGGATGATAGAAGGCCGGGATGGCGACGACACTGCCGATCCGTATTTGCTCAGTTACGGCGGCCACGGCCGCGCCGACGACCAGCGGCGACGCAACCTCGTTTGTGGAACTACCGTGGTGCTCGGTGAAGAAGACTGAATCGTATCCCCAACGTTCGAGATCGCGAGCCAGTCCCGGGAGGGTTCGATACAGATCGGCCGTGGTCGGCCCGGTGTCGGGCGTCGATTGCAGAGAGATCAGCACACCGAAGGCCGGGGTGGCGGTCGGACTAGCCACGGAAATCCATCCAATGTCCGTGCGCGGTCCATCCGAGGCGGAAGGGAATGTCGATTCGCGCAATGGGCCCCACAGTGACATCGTCGGTATCGAAGATCAGGTACTCGCCGCGGTTTTCCGCCCACCACGACACCGGAACGATGATGTACCCATCGCCTTCTCCGACCGTGCTCGCGCGGGGCACGAACGTCGCCTCGAGTACCGCCGCGGGTTGGTCACGGCGAATGACGTACTCCTGGTCGGATCCGGTCTTCATGTCGGTCACGACCAGGCTGTTCATCGACATGCCGGATCGTTTGACGTGGCCACCGACCTGGAATCCCCAGCGGTAGCCGCGACCGAAGAATCGTTCATCGACCTTCGGCAGTTCAGAGGGCCGGTCGGAGAGCTGTTCGGTCTTCGTTGCTCCCGTCGACAGATCAACCGTCCACCGTCCGAGGGTGCTCTTGGCGATGCTGAAGAACAGGGCGACGTCGTCGCCGTCGGCGAAATCCTGCTCGAACGGGAACGGTGGGCGATTGAAGATCGGGGCGTCGAGCGTGAGAACGTCGCCCTCGATATTCGCTGACATCGTGTGCATGACGTATTGCGGGTCGATATCCATGGTGACCCAGCGGACGGGGGCGTGAATATCGTCGCGTCGGATCAATCCGAGGACGATAGGGCGGTCCGGTTCCCAGGAGTAGACGCTGCGGCCCTGCAGAATTCGTGCCTTGTCGACGAGGAACGGTTGGAAGGGCATCACGATGTAATTGGTGCTCAACCAGATGTCGTGGGCAACGGTGTTGTAGGGGGCATCGGTGAGGTCGCGTGATTCGACCGTGCCGTCGGTGCTCACGACGTGCAGGGTGACGTATGGTTCGGTGTCGTGATAGGTCCAGCCGTATAGGGTTCCGGTCTCATGGTCCCATTTTGGGTGTGCGGTGAAACCCGCGTCACCGAACGCGGCCTTTTCGTGCAGGCCCTTCGAAAGCTTTGACGACCACGGGACGATTCCGACGGTCTCAAGCGTCAGAGGATCGATCGCGATGGGAGCGCCGAGAGAGTCGGCAGTCGCGATCATCTTCCCGTCGAACGGGAAGATGTTGACGTTGTTGGTTCCCTGCGGGACACCCTGGTTGCAGGCATCGCGCGCGACGTCGCCGAGTCCGAAGTTGCGCCAATCATCCCAGTCGCCGTCGGTCCACCGGAACATCCCCCGACCATGCCGTTCTTCGAGTTCGTATTTCGGCGTCCTGATCCACCGATTCTTGAAATCGGCGCGTCCGTTCTCGAGCACGAGCCCTTGCACCATGCCATCCATCGACAGCAATCCGTTGGTACCTTGCGCGGCCGGTCGTTTCCAGGTGGGGCCGGTGCGGTAGAAGCCGCCAGCGATCTCTTTCGGGATTTCGCCGTAGGAGACCACGCACTCGTCGATCGTCGCCTCGAACCGCATGGGCTGGAACGGGCCCTTCAGACGGGTGTCGTTCGGTATCGAATAGCTCATCGGGTATGCCTTTATGCCTTCCTAATGCTGTGGGACCGCGCGCTTGAGTCTCAGCGACCCAGGCCGTACCTGGGCAGGCGACCGCTAGTCATCACCGGGAGGTGCCCGGTACCGGGGATACCGTCGAGGGTGATCCGTGCGGGCTGCTCGCGGTGTCCCGGGTGGTACTTCTCGCCGTTCCGGGTAACCTTCCCAGGTACCGACAGATCCAGACTGTCCGTTTCGACCAGGTCGCCGCGAGGAACGCCGACGCCGCGGTTGTCGTCGTACCCGTTTTCGTATCCGGTTCCCCGGTAGGCCCACGCACGCTGCAGGGCTTCAGCTTCGAGGACCATCTCGGAGCCATCGTCAAGGCGTAGCCGGTAGACGAGCCGGTCCCAGTCTCGGGTCCCGGCGATGAACTTGATGTCGTGATCAACCTGGACGATACGTGACGGTTCCCGGCCAGGGGCTGTCCAGGTGATCTCACCGTCGAGGTGCAGGACGTGGCCGTCGGCATCCTCGCGAAGCTGGAAATGGCAGGCGGCGTCAGGGGTGGTGGCATAGGTCCACAGCCACAGCATCGGGGCCCGTGCTGCGTGGCCGTATGCGGATTCGAAGCCGCCGATGTCCTGCCGCACGCCCCAGGAGTGGTCACGCACTCCCCACCAGTCGTCGGATTCGTGTCGTTCACCCTCTAGGTCGATCCAGCCGGTCCACCGGCCGACCTGATCGTATCGACTGGTGTCCTGGATGACTCGCCCGTCGTTGAAGGTGAAGTGCGGTGCCTCCAGATAGACCGGGAAGGTGGCTTGCCAGGTCAGATCGCACGAGAGTGGATGGTCACCCGGTTCGACGCGGACCCGCAGCTTCTCGTAGGGTTCGATCACCTCGATATTGAGCGGGCCAACCGTGGCCTGCAAGTCGTCGTCCAGCGGGCGGCTGAAGCGGACGTTGGTTTGCTGATGGTTGCGCTGGGCGACAACGAACCCGTCGCACACACCCATGTTCTTGTAGATGCCCAGGCCGGCGAGCATCATGATGTCGCCGTCGGGTGCGACCGCTTCGAACCAGTGCCGATCGTAGAACCGGTGGTCGCTGGTCGCGGGGACGCGGAACGGCCGTGACGTCTGGTGGTTGAGTTGTTCGTCCAAAGGACCGAGAAGTGACACGGGTACCGACTCCTTTGTCAGTTCGATGCAGTCGTGCTGGTGGACGTTGGTGAGGGTTCGGACGCGTCGGAGCGAAGCGCTGACCGCATACTGTGTGCCGTCTGGCCCCCCACCGCGTCGTTCCAGACTTCGGCGCTGTGCGAGTGTGCGAGCTGATGGAGTCCGAATACGGAATCCATTCCCGCAGCCAATCCCATCTGGTCCTCGGATTGGTTGACCGCCTTCTTTGCCAGGGCTAGCCCGAAGGTCGGCATCTCGGCGATTCTGTGGGCGATCGACTTGACAAAGTCGCCCAGCTCGTCCCGGGGTACCACGTGGTTGACCATCCCGATCCGCTCGGCCTCCCGCGCACCGATCCGCTCGCCCAGAAACAGGAACTCCTTGGCGCGGCGCGCGCCCATAACCCATGGATGGGCGAAGTACTCGACCCCAGGGATTCCCATCCGTACCACCGGGTCGGCGAAGAACGCGTCTTCGGAGGCGATGATGAAGTCGCACACCCACGCGAGCATCAGCGCACCCGACACGCACGCCCCGTGGACTTGCGCGATGACCGGCTTGGGAAGCTCGCGCCACCGACGGCACATGCCGAGATAGACCTCGGATTCGCGGACAAACCGTGCTTCTGCTCCGGATTTGCCTACATGTGTCGGCCACAGCCCGGCACGTCGGTCGAAGACACGGTCGAGCGCACGGTCGGGGGATCCGATGTCGTGGCCGGCGCTGAAGTGACGCCCGGCGCCGCGGAGGATGATCACCGCGACGGCGTCGTCCGCGGCCGCCCGATAGAAGGCGTCATCGAGGGCGTACGTCATGGGCGAGTTCTGCGCGTTGGCGTACGCCGGCCGGTTGAGCGTGATCGTCGCGATCGAACCGTCCGTCGCGTACAGGACGGGTGCATCCAGGTTGTCGGTATTGGTCGCCGTGGTCATCTCAACCCCAGTGAAGAGGAGATGACCTCGCGCTGGATTTCGTTCGTGCCCGCGTAGATCGTCGGAGCGATGGCGTCGCGCAGGTTCTTTTCCATGCCGTACTCGACGGCGTACCCGTATCCGCCCATGAGCTGGACGCCTTCGAGGGCCACACGCTTTGCGGTCTCGGTCAGCTTGACCTTCGTAATCGAGGTCAGTTTGACGAGCTCGCTCGGGGAGGTCGAGGCGTTCTCGACCTTCTCGATCGTGGAATACGCCAGTGCCCGTGAAGCTTCGATCTCGATTGCCAGGTCTGCGACGCGGTGGCGGACCGCCTGGAAGGACCCGATCGATTGGCCGAACTGGGTCCGTTCCTTCAGGTATGCGAGCAGGTCGTCGAACGTGCGCTGGGCCATGCCCAACGCCTGCGCCGCGGCGACCAATCGTTCGCCGTTGAGGCCGGCCATTAGCTGATGCCAGCCGGCGCCCTCGTCACCGACGAGCTCCTCCTCGGGCACGAAGACGTCCGTGAAGTAGAGGTCGTTGACCAACTCGCCGCCCATCGTGTCGATGGGCCGGATGACCAACCCTTCGGTGTTCGCGGGAATGCGGAGCATGCTCAGCCCGCGGTGCCGCCTACTTCCACGCTCGGTCCGAGCAACGAGCAGGATCGAATGGGCGTGTTGGGCGGCCGAGCACCACGTCTTCTGCCCGTTGACCCGGAACCCGCCCTTTACGCGTTCGGCGCGGCAAGCAATGTTGGCTGCATCGGAGCCGGCTTCGGGTTCGGAGATGCTGATGGACATCGGTGCACCGTTGGCGATTGCACTCAGCATCGCCTTCTTTTGCGTCTCGGTGGCGAACTTCTTGTAGATTCCGGCCACTGTATGGGTGGAGCCGATGGCGTGCACGGGGGCGAGACCGCGATACAGCTCCTCGTGGAGCAGGCATTGATCGAACAGCCCGCCGCCGCTGCCGCCGTACTCTTCCGGAATCGAAATACCGAGGTATCCAAGTTCGGCGAGTTTGCTGTAGACCGCCTCATTGTGCGCGTCGCGACCACGATTGGTCAGCTCCGCCAGCTGTTCTCGTGTGCCGAACTCTTTCCGGCAGAATCCGCGGATCGCGTCGATGAGGCCCTGCTGTTCCTGGGTGAGATTCATGTCATCGCCCCGCGAACTTCGCGCCACGCTTTTCGCGGAAGGCCGCGATCGCTTCGACGAGATCCTCTGTCGCCAGGGTCACTCCCTCGGCGAGTAGCGCGGTCTCGACGACTTCACCGGCGCGCTGACGGGTCACCTGATTGAGGGCGTTCTTGGTGCCTCGAACCGCCAGCGGCGGAAGAGCTGCGATTCGGGTGGCGATCTCTCGTGCCGCAGGTGCCACGTCGGCGGGCGTCGGTACGAGATCTGTCACCAGACCGAACTCGTACGCCTTGGCCGCTGTGAGGAGGTCGCCTGTCAGCAGGTACCGTCGAGCCCTTAGCATTCCGATCGACTGCGGCCAGAACAGCGCCCCGCCGTCGCCGGTGACGAGTCCCACTGCGGTGTGGGTGTCGCCCATTTTCACGTTCTCCGAGGCGACCACCACGTCGCTACCGACGACGATTGTCGCGCCGAGCCCAATCGCCGCGCCTTGAACCCCGACAACCAGTGGTTGCGGGAGGTTTGTCATGGCGGCGAGTAGGGCGCGCGCTCGGTCGAGCGCGGCATGGCGGACGGCAATGTCGGCGTTGGCCTCGAGCATGAGTTCGAAGTCTCCGCCGGCGGAGAAGACCTTGCCGTTGGCCAAGAGAACTCCGGCCCGTGCGGACTCGTCCGTTGCCAGTTCGCGAAGGACTTGGGTGAGTTCGGTCTCGAGCTGTGCGTCGAAGCGATTGAGCAGATCGGGGCGGTCCAGAGTGATCTCCCAGATTCCGTCGTTCTTGTCGACGCTGAGAGCATCGAAATGTGTGGCCATTGAGGACTCCTCGAGGCGATGGCGTGTGGGCCGACGTCGCGGCAATTATGAAACTACTCGTCTCTTAAAGTAGCGGGGGTGGTTGCCGCCGGTCAAGGATCAGGCGGGATTCTGTTCGAGAGAGGGGGTGCGAATGGGTGCCGCCGCGGTCGTCGTCGCGGCGGTGATGTCGATGCCGCCACGTCGCACGATCTCGGCCAGTGCGCCGGCGGCCAGCAGGGCGGGGATCACAATCATCAGAAAGATCTGGGTTGGGGCGACTGCGGCGGAGATCAAGGTGCCACCGATGAGGGGTCCTACCACCGATCCCATCCGGCCGACGCCGTATGCCCAGCCCAGGCCGGTCGACCGTGCCGAGACGGGATACATCGCGGTGGCAACGGCATTGACGGCCGCTTGGCTACCGATTGCCGTGAACCCGATCAGGAAGACGACGGGCAACATCAACCACAAGTTGCCGACCACGGCGGTGAGGGCAGCCACGAGTGCAGCTCCGATGACGAAGGCTCCGACCAGGATTCGGTAGTCTTTGTTGCGCCTATCGACGAGGACGCCGAGTGACATGCCGCCGGCGACGCAGCCGAGCGTCGTCAGGGAGGTCGCGAAGATTGCGGTCTGCTGAGTGAGCCCCGCAGCCGCCAGTAGGGTGGGCATCCAGCTGTACATGAAGTACGCAAAGAGCAGTCCGCAGAAGAAGACGACCCACAACAGCAGAGTGTTGACCGCGCGTCCGGACCGGAACAACTCGGCAACGGGCACCTTGCTTGCCGCTGGTGCCGCGGCCGAGGTGAGTGGCGTGGCGGTGTGATTGGGATCGATATTCATCCGCCGCGCCAGTGCTGCGACCTGTTCTGTTTTCCCCATCGCGGCAAGGAAACCCACGGATTCGGGAATGAGACGCACGGTGGCTGCGAGAATGACCAGCGGCAACACTCCTCCGGCCAGGAACACCGACCGCCAGCCGAATGCGGGGATCAAGAAGCCGATCGCGAATCCGCCGATGAATCCGCCCATCGCCAAACCGCTGCTGATCAGAACCACCACCGTGGACTTCGAACGCGTCGGGGTGAATTCTGAGGCGAGCGCGATGACATTGGGGCCGACGGTGCCCAGGCCCAGTCCGGCGACGAACCGAAACAACGTCAGCATCTCGACTGACTGTGCTCCGGACAGTGCCAGCGTGGTCACCCCGAAGATCAAGGTACCGACGATGATGACGAACCGTCGCCCGGCGCGGTCCGCAACTGGGCCGAAGACCATTGAGCCGAGGATCATGCCCACAAGCCCTGCGGTGACGACGAGCGACAGCGATCCGGCTCCGATCTCCCAGTCCTTCGCGATCGCCGGGATCAAGTAGCCGATGGACAGGGCGTCGAAGCCGTCCAGAAGGGCAATGAGGAGGCAGATTGCGATAGTGCGTTTCTGGAAGGGTGACAGTGGTGAACGATCGATTGCGTCCGCAAGAGACGCGATTGGGGTCGACATGTCAAGGACCTCCGAGTCGAGGAGAGCGCAGGGGAGGCCACCCGAAAACGGACCGACGGCCAGGGTGGCTGCAGAGTAATGCGATGACAGGTATCAAAACCTAGTGGCGCGTGTCACACCTGTCAATCCGTTCCGCGCGATGGGCCAGCCTGACGGTGGCCCGGCATAAGAACCGACGGGGCCCCGGGGGCACAGTCAAATAGTGTGCCCCCGAGGCCCCGATGTTCTCGGCTCGGTATCAGTACGACTTGGGTAGTCCCAGAGTGTGTTCGGCAATGAAGTTGAGCACCATCTCCTTCGACACCGGGCCGATCTTCAGCATCCGGAGGAGGAACCAGTAGTTCGACAGCTGGTACTCGAGGGCGACGCCGTTCCCACCGTGGGTTTGAATCGCCGCGTCCAGCGAGTGCAGGCCGGCGTCGACACCGAGCACCTTGGCCATGTTGCTTGACTCGCCGGGGTTGACACCGGCGTCATACAGCGCGCAGGCACGGGCTGTCATCAACTTGGCGGATTCGATGGCGATCTTCGACTCCGCAAGCGGGTGCGCGACACCCTGATGTGTTCCGATCGGAACGCCCCATACGGACCGTTCGTTCGCGTAGGCGACGGCCTTGTCCAGTGCGTAGCGCCCGACGCCGATGCAGATCGACGAGACAAGCAGACGTTCGGCGTTGATGCCGGCGAAGGCGGCTTTCATGCCGTGGTGGACCTGACCGATAACGCGGTCGGCTGACACTCGGACATTCTCGAAGTAGACAGTCGACTGCCGCTCAGGCACCTGGAGAGCGGTCGGAATCACCTGGCGTGAGATGCCGTCGGCGTCGGCGTCGACGATGAACAGTGTCAACCGTCCGCGACCGGTTCGTTCGTCGGTGCCGGTTCGGGTGACGACCAGGACGAACTCTGCCTCCTCCATTCCCGAGATGTAGTACTTCATTCCATTGATGACGAAGTCGTCTCCGTCCGGCTTCGCCCACGTGTTGATCGCGAAGGAATTGGTACCGGCGTCGGGTTCAGTGATGGCGAAGGAGCTCATGGCGGCACGCTCCGCCAGCGGCCGCAGCCAGCGCTCCTTCTGCTCCGGAGTGCCGTGTTGGGCGAGAATCGTGCCGTTGACCCCGGCGGAGAAAACAGCGCTGAGTGCCGGAACACCCGCGGCGGCAGTCTCTTCGAGCACCATGCTCAGCTCGGACAAGCCGGCTCCGCCACCGCCGTACTCTTCGGGGAGATGTACCCCGAGGAAGCCGGCGTCGCCGAGTTCCTTCCACAGTTCGCTCGGAGAGGCGTTGGTGTCGACGACCTTCTGGAAGTAGTCCGGCCCGTACTTGCGCGAAATCGCGGACACGGACTTGCGGAGAAGCAGTTCCTCCTGGGTGGGTTCGAGTGGAAGTCCCGCTGGGCCCGCGGTCGGGTTGGGTGTGAATGCAGCCATGTCGATTGCTCCTCGTAGGATAAAACTCTTGCTGTCAAAGGAATCGGAGCGCGGGTCAGGCGGTGAGCTCGTGCCACACACTCGCTTCGCCACCGGTGATTGCCGCCTCTCCGAGCTGAGCAGCCCAGTGGGAGGCGGGCAGGTCGGCATCACGCCAGACCCATAGCCGGGTGGTCAACTGGTGCAGTGCCAGCTCCTGGGTAATTCCGATCGCACCGTGCAACTGGTGGGCGATGCGCGCGGCTTCACCGGCGGCGGAGGCGGCGATGACCCGGGCTGCGGCGACCGCATGGACGACCGGCGCGGCGTCGAGTGGGTCCTCAGTCGCCGCACCCACGGCGCGGTCCACGGCGGTCTGCACTTGAAGGAGATGGGTCTTCATCGTTGCCAGCGCATGCGCGACCGCGGGAATCTCGATCAATGGGGCACCGAACTGCTCTCGTGTGCGCACGTGCGAACGTGTTGCCGCGTAGGTGCCGCGGAGTGCACCGCTCAGCGCGGCCGATCGGAGTAGACCCAGCCGCGACCGAATGGCCGTCGCGGATGGTCCGTTGTCGAGCTGTCGAACCGCGGTTGCGCCGAGCCGCACCGTGTCACTCGGTTCCTCGGCGAGAGTGAACCCGGGAACGACAGTGCCGGGAATGTCGACCCGCGCGATACCCGGAGTCGAATCCGGCCAGACCACGACCAGACGTGCGGCGTTCTGTGCCCACGGAACCGCGAACAGCTCGTCGTGCCGTCCCGCTGGCTCTGCAATGGTCACGGTGTTGCGGCCGTCGGCGAACGGCTCACCGGCTTCGGCGAGAACCCAGTTCGCCACAGTGGCCTCGATCAGGGGTGTGCTTGTGCCCTTGGCGCCAAGTGCCTCCGCAAGTACGGAAAGGTCCTCGAGGCTGCCGCCGGAGCCTCCTTTGCTCTCGGAAATTCCGACGACCGGCAGCCCCAGTTCGACCATGTTCTCCCACAGTGACTCCGGGCTGCATCCTTCACCACTGATCTCCGGCACAAGGTCATCGACCAAGGCAGTAAGTTCGTCTCGAAGGGTCATGGCTGCGCCTCCTGTTTGGCGATGATGGACAGAAGCACGTCTGCCGCCCCGCCCCTGATACTGAACCCCGGAGACGCCAAGAGTGCCTGTGCGAACGAGCTGCCGAGGCCGCGGTCACGAGCCGACAGTGCGGAACGTGCCAGTTCGATCACATCGCGTTCGAACGTGTTGCCGAGCAACTTCAAGGTCGCAGCCTCTTGCATCGGTGCACATCCCCGGTCGAGTTCCTGCGCCACCAGCCGACACAGCCGCCGCAACACCGCCAGTCGCGCTACAATCCTGCCGAGTTCCTCTCGGCTGAGCCCGAGTTCTGGGGATGCAAGAATCTCGACAAGCAGGGGATAGGTCGAGAGTACGCGTTCGGGTCCACCGCGCTCGAACGATAGTTGCTCGACGACCTGTCGCCAGCCGTTGCCCTCGGTGCCGATCAGGCGGTGTGACGGGACAAATACGTTGTCGAACAGAACCTCGTTGAAATGGTGCTCGCCGGACATGTCCACGATCGGGGACACCTCGATCCCAGGAGAGTCCATGTCGACGACGAACTCGCTGAGACCTTTGTGCTTCTTCTCGCACCGCTCGGTTCGCGCGAGTACGTAGGCGTGGGTGGCTCGATGCGCGCCGCTCGTCCAGATCTTTCTGCCCTTGATGGTCCATCCGCCGTCGACCCGGGTCGCAAACGTTCGTACCGAGGCCAGATCGGAGCCTGCCTCGGGCTCGCTCATCCCGAGGCAGAACAGGTAGTCGGCCGAGGCGATTCCGGGCAAGATTTCTTGTTGGAGGGCGCGGCTGCCGTGGCGCAAGATCGCTGGCCCGATCTGCCGGTCGGCGATCCAGTGCGCGGCGACCGGTGCGCCGGCTCGTAACAGCTCCTCGGTTACCTCAAGGCGCTCCACGTTCGTCCGCGCGGCACCACCGAACTCGGTCGGCCACGTCATCCCGATCAGTCCGCGATCTGCGAGCTCTTTGCTGAATGCCAGATCGAACGAGCGCACCCAGGAATCACAGCGGGGGACGAAGCGGCCCTCGTCACGCCAGCGACGAGTAAGGTCGCGGACGTCGTCGCGGAGCGTGCCGCTGACTTGGGTGATGACCATAGGGGTCCTTTCGACTGTCGTGGCGGTCAACGGCGTTGGAAGCTCGGCGCCCGTTTCTCGCGGAACGCCGACATTGCTTCGGCCGAGTCGGCAGTGGACAGCACCACCGCCTGATGTGACGAGATCAGATCAAGGGCTGTGTCCAGATCATGGTTGAGTCCTTGTCGAACTGCTCTTTTCACGACTTCGACAGCGATGGGCGCACGCTGGGAGACTTCTTCGGCCAGCTGATAGGCGGCGTCGAGCACGCGTTCGTCGTCGTGTACCTCGCTCACGAGCCCTATCGACAGGGCTTCGTTGGCGTCGACGAACGCACCGGTCCACAGTAGGCGGAGCGCTGTCGCCGTTCCTACGATCCGAGGCAGGTAGTAGCAGCCGCCATCACCTGGCACGAGGCCGACCCGGATGTACCCCTCGGAGAAACGGGCTGACTGGCCGGCGAACCGGATGTCACACATCAGCGACATGTCCATGCCCGCGCCGACGGCAACGCCCCGAACGGCGGCGATCGTCGGTTTTGCAAGAGCATTCATGGCACGTGCGACTCGGTGCACGCGTTCGGTCAGCAACTCCTTCTCCTGCAGTGGAGTGCGATCCTGGGACGTGAACTCGGTCAGGTCGACTCCGGAGCAGAAGGCGTCGCCAGCTCCGGTCACGACTACAGCGCGCACGCGGTCGTCCCGGCCGGCCTCGGTGATCGCGTCCGCCCAGGCGTCGACCATGTCGAGAGTGAAGGCGTTCTTCCGATCCGGTCGATTGAGAAGGATGGTGGCAACGTGACCACTGACTGAGTATTCGAGGTCTGCCATCACTTCACCGCCGGAGTCCTTGTTGCCGTGCCTGGAGAAGATCAGTGGTCATGGAGGATGACCCCTCGAATGTTCTTACCGGCGAGCATGTCGTCGAAACCACGATTCACGTCGGCGAGTTTGTACTCGGTCGTGACTGTCTCGTCGAGAAGCAGCTTGCCCTCGCGATAGAGACTCAGAAGCCGCGGGATGTCCGCCCGGGGGTTGGCCTCTCCGTACAGCGAGCCGAGCAGACGCTTCTGGAATAGGGTGAACATCGACATCGGGAGGGTGGGTGTGATATCTGAGAACGGTGCCAATGCGGTCAGCACCAGCGCGCCACCCTTGCGGACGAGCTCGAGCGCTTCGCCGATCATCGGCCCTTCGACCAGTCCCACGGTGAGAATCGCGGAATCGGCCATGACGCCCCGGGTGAGTTCACGGACCAGTTCCGTCGCCTCGGCGATCGAAGTCGAGAAGTGAGTTGCGCCGAATAGGAACGCCTTCTCGCGCTTGTCTTCGACGATATCGACAACGATGATCTTCTCCGCGCCAGCGATGCGCGCGCCCTGGATGGCGCCGCTGCCGATACCTCCGCAGCCGATCACCACCACAGTGTCACCGGGACTAACTTTTGCGGTGTTGACAGCCGAGCCCCAGCCGGTGGTCACACCGCAACCGATCAGGCATGCGCGCGAAAGAGGCAGATCCTCGTCGATCTTGACCAGTGACGCCTCGGCGACAGTGCCGTATTGGGCGAAGGTGCCGAGGAGTGACATCGCCCCGACGCCGCGGCCCTGCGCGTGTCGGCGGTAGGTGCCGTCCAGCATCACGCCCTTCATGATGAACTCACCCATATCGCAGAGGTTCTGCTGGCCGGTCGAACACCACCGGCAGCGGCCGCAGGCGGGGAGGAAGGACGCGACGACATGGTCGCCGGGCTTCAGGGTGGTCACGCCGGGGCCGACTTCCTGAACGATTCCGGCGCCCTCGTGCCCACCGACAACCGGCAGTGCGGCCGGAGCGTCGCCCGCCCTCGGGTGGTGGTCGGAGTGGCAGAGGCCGGTCGCCTCGAACGAGACGAGCACCTCGCCTTCTTTCGGGCCGTCGAGCTCGACCTCCTCGACACTCCAGTCCTGATGAGCGTCCCAGAGGATCGCGGCGTTCATTTTCATTGGGGGACCTCCGAGGTCGACATTGACTTGCGCGGCCCCCGAGGGGAGCCGAGTCCGGACAGAAGGCGGGATTGGCGAAGGGGAATCCCTATGGCAACGGTAGCCGAGGCCGCCCTATTTAGGAACAGGACATCTCAAATTTGCGAAGGGGTAGACTGTTGACGATCGTTCACGCTGATGATGGACGGGCGAGCGTCGGTGCGAACATTCGATCCGCCGACCGACATCGTCCCGCTGACCTTGGTGCAAACCTGCCCGTTCGGCGACCGAACCGTGACGGTCACGAACGCGAGGGTGCGACCGGAGTTGTCGACGACTGCCTCGAACGTCAGCGGCGCGAACGCCGGGCGCACGTACTCCACCGACAGGGTGGCCGTGGCCGGCAGGCGGCCCTCGGGCAGTGCGCTGACCGCCACCACGCCGAACAGGTGATCGGCGCAGGCTGCGACGAGGCCGCCGTGGACGGCACCATTCGGATTCGCGGGCCAGGGGGGTGTGTCGAGCACGGCGATCGCGCGGCCGGCCTCAATATCGGTGCACCGAAGGCCCAAGAGCTGCGAGATGGGCATCGCTTCTACCCACCCCTGCCACTCCGGCCAGTCTCGGCCGACGGGCGGGTGGGACGCCAGTTCGCTATCGATGGTCATGCATACACCATAGCGGCAACGTAACGATCGTTCACAGAGCAATTTCGGGCATGTTCGTTGACATCGTGATTTCGATCACCGAAGATCTGGAGGCGTAGCGACGCACGTGTGGCGTTCGACGTGCTGTTCGCGTCACGCCTTCGCCCCACGGCGAATCCAGCAGGCGCACGGTGCACCGCCCTCGACGTTCCGTGCATCGAAATGAGCCATTTCCGCAGTGCAACAGCGACTTTCGCAGAATTGAGAATCCAGTGAACGCAGCGCAGATCCTAGTGGGCGGTAAGCTCGTCGATTCCTCGTCGAGCGCTCGCCTGGACGTCGTCAACCCGGCGACCGAGGAGAAGATCGGACAGATCGCCGACGCGAACGCCGCGGACGTCGACAACGCCGTGTCCGCAGCTCAGGCAGCTGCCCGGGATGCTTCATGGGCGGAAGCGACCGGTGCGGAGCGCGCCGAGTATCTGCGCGCCTTGGCCGCGGCGGTCAATGGTAAAGGTGAAGAACTCGCTGCCGCGGTGACCGCACAGAACGGCATGCCACTGACGATGTCGCGGTACGCCAACGACCTACTCCCTGCCGATTCCTACCGCTACTTCGCCACCTTGGCGGAGTCGTTCGAGCAGGAGCGGGTCGTTCCTTCCCTGGACGGCAGCACGACGATTGTGCGCCGCGAACCGGTCGGCGTCGCGGGGCTCATCGTTCCGTGGAACGGCCCACACACGCTGCTGAGCTGGAAACTGGGCGCCGCACTCGCCGCCGGCTGCACCGCGGTCATCAAGGCTGCCCCGGAGACCTCACTCGATCTCGTGCACTTCGCCGAGGCGGTTGAAGAGGCAGGTATCCCGCCGGGTGTGATCAACTTTGTCACCGGCGGGGCCGAGACGGGCAAGCTGCTCGTGAAGCATCCCGGGACCGCGAAGATCGCCTTCACCGGCTCTACCGCGGCGGGCAAGTGGATCGCCGAGGCGTGCGGGGCGGCCCTCAAGCCGGTCACTCTCGAACTCGGGGGTAAGTCTGCGGCAATCTTGCTCGATGACGTGGACCTGACCGAGTTCACGGCCAACATCCCGATCGTGTGCATCCCCAATTCAGGGCAGATCTGTTACTCGAACACCCGGATTCTCGCCCCTCGATCGCGCTACGCGGAGGTGCTCGACGCGGTTGCCGAGACCGCCCGCGCCATTCCGGTCGGTGACCCGCTCGACGCGGGTACTGCGGCGGGACCGCTGGTGAGTGAGCGTCAACTCCAGCGAGTGAATGGTTATATCGAAGTGGGCCGGCAGGAAGGGGCGACGCTCGTCGCCGGAGGCGGGCGACCGAGCGGTCTCGACCGGGGCTTCTTCGTCGAGCCGACAGTCTTCGGCGACGTGGACAATTCCATGCGAATCGCTCGCGAGGAGATCTTCGGGCCGGTGCTCACCGTGCTGCCCTACGACGATGAGGCAGATGCGGTCCGTATCGCCAACGACTCGGAGTTTGGGCTCGGTGGCGTCGTTTTCACCTGCGATCCCGAGCGCGGGAGGGACGTTGCCCGGCGAGTCCAGACTGGCACGATTGGAGTCAACCGGTACGCGATCGCGATGGACGCCCCGTTCGGCGGCTACAAGAACAGCGGCCTCGGTCGTGAGCTCGGCCCGGAGGGGCTCGGCGCATACTTGCAGACGAAGTCGATGTACGTCTAGGGCGCGGTAGACGACCAATCATCGCAGTGCCGGGGCGCTCCGCGCCCCGGAACGCGTGTATGTGAACGATCGTTGACTATTCGGAAGGTGCTCACCTATTGTGAAACGTAAGCACTCAAAATGGAGTGGCGAGGCAGAGGCTGGCGCCACCTACGAATGGGGTCACATGGTGGACAACACGCCCGCATCAGTGGTAGCTCGCTTCTACACCGCGCTCGCAGCGAGCGACGCAACCACAATCGGTGCGTTGCTGGACGAGCACCTCGCGTCGGACGTGGTACTGCAATTGCCTCCAGGACTTCCGTACGCGGGGGCTCTGTCCGGAAGTTCGGCCGTGAAGTCGATGTTCGTTGCCGCCGCCACCGCACCTCCCGTTGTCGGGCCGGTGGCGCCGACAGTCGAATCGCTGGCCGGTACCGACACCGTGGTCTTCGCCGAGGTGCGATTCACCTGGGCAGGCGCCGGTGGCACGGGCGAGGGCGGCGAGTCTCTGGCCACCGAGAAATGGGCGTTCACGGACGGGAAGATCAGCGCGATCGTGGCGTACTACTGGGATCCCACGGCTTGTCCGGCGCCCGCCCGCAGTGCGCGAAACCGCTGAAAACCACCAAAACAGATTGGTAGAACTCTATGGCAAATGCAGTAATCGTCGACGCGATTCGATCACCGATGGCCAAGGGGCGTCCCCCCAAGGACGGCAAGCCCGGCGGCGCGTTGTCGGCTGTCCACCCCGTCGATCTGCTCGCCAGTTTGCTGGCAGATCTCTTCCGACGTAACGACATCGACCCTGCGTCGGTCGATGACGTGATCACTGGCTGCGTCAGCCAGGTGGGGGAGCAGTCTATGGGGGTCGGCCGCCTGGCATGGCTGGGAGCGGGTCTGCCGGAATCGGTTCCCTCGGTCACCATCAACCGTGCCTGCGGATCCAGCCAACAGGCAGCCGATTTCGCCGCGCAGACCATCCTCGCCGGAGCCGCCGACATCGTGGTGGCATGTGGTGTGGAATCGATGAGTCGCGTTCCGATGTTCTCCGCCCGGATCGGCCAGGACCCCTACGGTGCGAAGGTCGCGGAACGGTACCGGCCCGGACTTGTCCCCCAAGGGATCTCAGCCGAACTCGTCGCCGCCCGGGCGAAGCTGAGCCGAGAAGAACTCGACGACTACTCAGCTCGCTCACATCAGCGAGCGGCCGCCGCCTCATTCGAGCGCGAGATCGCGGCCATCGAGTCCGTCGACGGCGCCGGCAATCCTGTGACCGTCAACGCTGACGAGACCGTGCGGCCGGCAACGACCGCGGAGGGACTCTCGGCGCTGAAGCCGGTCTTCTACAACGAGGAGCTGGCTGAACGATTCCCCGAGATCACCTGGCAGATCACTGCAGGGAACTCGTCGCAGATCACCGACGGGGCCAGCGCTTTGTTGATCATGAGCGAAGAGCGCGCCAACGCTCTCGGTCTCCGGCCGCGGGCACGATTCCACTCGTTTGCGGTCGCAGCCTCCGATCCACTGACCATGCTGACCGGCCCCATCCCCGCCACCGAGAAGGTGCTCGAGCGCAGCGGCATCGCCCTCGCGGACATCGACCACTACGAAGTCAACGAAGCCTTCGCCTCCGTGCCGCTGGCCTGGCAACGACACTTCGACGCCGACCCGGACAAAATCAACCCGCGCGGCGGTGCCATCGCCCTGGGACATCCCTTGGGTGCGTCCGGAGGACGACTGCTCACCACCATGCTGCACGCACTCGAAGACACCGGCGGTCGATACGGGCTGCAGACCATGTGCGAGGCCGGTGGGATGGCGAACGCCACGCTCATCGAACGACTCTGATCACCTCGTCCACTCGAAACAGACACGAACAGACCAGTTAAGGATTCACCAAGATGGATGTGCGGGGAGTATCCGCAGTTGTCACCGGCGGCGCATCAGGGCTCGGGCTCGCAACGGTCAAACGGTTGGTGGAGGACGGCGCACACGTCGTCATCGTCGACCTCGCCTCGTCCAACGGCGCCGAAGTCGCCGATGACCTCGGAGACGCAGTAACCTTCGTCCCGGCCGACGTGCGCGACGCTGATGCTGTCGAGGCAGCCCTGGACACCGCGGAACGATCGGCGCCACTGCGGGTCCTTGTCCACTGCGCCGGCCGCGGCGGAGCGCTTCGCCTGGTAGACCGCAACGGAGCACCGGGCTCGTTGGAGCTGTACACGGAGGTGGTGTCGATCAACCTGATCGGTACCTTCAACGTCCTGCGGCTCGCGGCGGCACGCATGGCACGCAACACACCAGTCGATGGCGAGCGAGGCGTCGCCGTGCTCACCGCGTCGGTGGCTGCCTTCGAAGGCCAGATCGGCCAAGTGCCTTACGCCTCCGCCAAGGCGGGGATCGCGGGAATGACGATCGTCGCGGCACGGGACCTCGCGAGCAAGGGAATTCGGGTATGCACCATCGCCCCGGGCACCTTCGATACACCCATCCTGGCCCGGCTGTCCGACGAGGTGCGGGCCTCCCTGGCCGCATCGGTGCCGCACCCGAGCCGCCTCGGGCAACCCGACGAGTTCGCCCGCCTTGCGATGTCGATCATCGACAATCCTATGCTCAACGGCGAAACGATCCGACTCGACGGTGCGATCAGGATGGCGCCCCGGTGAGCGCGCTAGCACAGCGCGTCGACGCTGCACCCACCGCCGGCGGACCGGTGCGCATGTCGATTGCCGATCACGTCGCCGTCATCACGATCGACCGTCCCCACGTGCGCAACGCGGTCGACAAGCACACGGCCGAGGCGATCGCGTCCGCGCTCGACGAGGTCGACGCGAACACCGATATCCGGGCGTGTGTGCTCACCGGAGGGGGGAGCGTCTTTAGTGCGGGGATGGATCTCAAAGCCTTCACCGAGTCCGGCGAGCGACCGGTGACCGAGAAGCGTGGCGGTTTCGGAATCGTCGAGCGCCCGTCTGCAAAACCCATGATTGCCGCTGTGGAAGGTAAGGCACTCGGAGGCGGTTTCGAAATGGTGCTGGCCTGTGACCTCGTTGTCGCCGGCGAGAGTGCGCAGTTCGGGCTCCCCGAGGTCAAGCGTGGACTGGTCGCGGCCGCGGGCGGAGTCCTGCGGCTGCCGCGGCGGGTCTCGCGTGCCGTGGCACTCGACATGCTCTTCACAGGAGACCCGATCACCGCCGGGCGGGCAGCGGAGCTCGGGCTCGTCAACTACGTGGTCGCCGACGGCCAGGCAGTGGAGAGCGCACGAGCGTTGGCAATGCGCATCGCCTCGAACGCTCCCCTTGCCATCCGCGCCGTCAAGGAAATCGCCGACGCAGTCCCCGACTGGTCGAGTGCGGACGCCTTCGCGCGACAGCGCCCGATCACCGATGCGGTACGGAGCTCGGCCGATGCGGCGGAGGGGGCGCGGGCCTTCGTCGAGAAGCGGCCCGCGGTGTGGAGCAATCGATGAGCGTCACCGAATCTGCGCCCACCCGCCTTCTCGGACAGGCCTTCGAGGACGATCACGACCAATTTCGCGACAGTCTTCGTTCCTTCGTCGACCGAGTGGTGCGCCCCCAGTTGTCGGAGTGGCGGACCGCGGGGGCAGTCGATTCGGGGTTCCATCTGTCCGCCGCCGCTCAAGGCATTCTCGGCACCACCGTTCCCGAACACCTCGGTGGCGGGGGCAGTGAGGACCGGCGGTTCGGGCTGGTTGCCGCGCAGGAGCTGATGCGGGTAGGCGCCACTGGTGCCGCCTTAGCGCTCGGACTCACGGAAACGGTGGTGGCGCCCGCTCTCGCGGTTGCGGACGCGCATCCGGGTGCACGCGATGTGCTCGCCGGCATAGCGTCGGGAACCAAACGCGTGGCCTACATCGATCTCGACGCGACCGTGTTGGTGACCGCGGATTCCGGAATTGTGACGCTCGACGGTCGGGCGGGAACGGTGATCGACGGAGCACATGCCACTGACTACGTGGTTCTCGCCCGCACCGAAGCCGGCGCCGATCTTCTGATCGTGCTCGATGCGCGTACGCCAGGAATCACCTGTTCGGCCCAGTCGCGTCCTGTTGGCGCCCTCGATTCCGGATCCGCCGCCGTCGAATTCGACAAGGTGCAGGTAGAGCCGTCCGCTGTTGTTCGGCAAGAGCAGTCGTTGCGGGGGACGATCTGGTCCGATACCGCGTTGGCCGTGGCCGCGATCTGCTTGGCAGGTGCGGAAGAAGCCCTTCGGTGGACTGTGGATTACGTCCAGGACCGCACGGTTTTCGGCCGGTCGGTCTTCGCGTTCGACAACACGCAGTCGATCCTCGGCCGTCTCCTAGGCAGCGTGATCGCGGCGCGGTCGATCTTCGGTGATTGTGTCCGTGCGCAGCATACCGGTGGTGCGGGGTCAACCGAGGCTGCGGCTCTGCTCGTCACCAGCACCGATCTGTTCTCTAGCGTGGTAGACAAAGGCCTCCAACTTCATGGCGGCTTCGGCTACATGCACGAATATCCGATCGCGCAGGCATTCGCCGACGCCCGCTTCATCGAACTTCTCGTCGACGAGGTCGAATCGCCCGGCACGGTACTCGCCCGATCGCTGTAGTTCCCGACGCGACCCGCCGCGCCGCCCCTTACTCAAAGTTCGGACGCGGTAGGGCTGGTATCCCCGAGATCGCCGATAGGCGTCTACCTGTAGGAGGTCACGATGTTGGGTGACAGCGGCGTGGAGTCGGGTCGCTGGTGGCCGGTTCCCGGCGGCAGTGTGTGGTCTATGGTCCCTCGGTATCGTCCAGCCGCGTCCGAACGCTGCGTAGTGGTCGCCAGGTCGTGTGGCCGGGCATCGTTGACCATGGTCTTCCAGAGGACGGTGGCCAGGTGGCGCGTGTGGCAGCAGATGCCTCCACCTGACGTCTTCTACCCGGCAATGTTGCGATTGTAGTTCCGTCTGTCGACCGTCACGTAATTCCGACTTATGGTCGTGTCAGCGGACCGCGGTCGGGGTAGCTGCCCGTAGCGTTCCGTAGCAGACCGGAAGGGCTGACTCGTGTAATTCCTGTCACCCGCTCGTTGGGTTGACCCTCCTGGGGTGTGTCCGCCCTCCCGGTCTGCATTCGCGGAGTGACTGAAGAGAGGCGTGACCACAAGCTGCTGTGAGAGGTGCTTGAAGTCGGATTGTCCTCCGCGGATTCCCCAATCCGAGCAGAGAAGGGAACCGCCTTCCATGATCGTCATCGGCATCGATCCCCACAAGTCCAGCCACACCGCAACCGCGGTC
>NZ_BAABFB010000093.1:0-3079 GCF_039540555.1 Rhodococcus olei
AGGTGGTCGAGTCGGGTGAGGTGGTCGGTCAGGGCGTCGGCGACACGGTGGTGACGGGCGGCTTCGTCGTGCCAGCCGCGGTCGCGGGCGTCGGTTTCGAGGGTCTGGATGTCGGTGCGTTGCGCCTCGAGCGCGCCACGGAACTCGGGTCCGGTGACGAAGTTGTCGCAGGTTTCGCAGATGTTGGCGTAGGGGCAGGCGCCGGCGGCCTCGTGGCGGGAGCAGTAGCCGTGCGCGACACGAGTTTTGAGCATCTCACTGCCGATCCACCTGACTGTGTCGGGGACGATGGGTTTGCCGACCGGGGTGAGGGTGAACTGGCGGCGCATCTTGCCGACGGCCTGGTCGTAGGCGTCACTCAGCGTCGGCGAGGCCAGGGTGGCGTAGCGGAGCGTCATCTGCGGGGTGACGTGCCCGAGCAACGCCATCAACGCCTGAAGGCTCATTCCCGCATTCGCGAGTTCGGTGGCCCAGGTGTGCCGCAGCTGATGTGGGGTGACAACGAGGACGCCCCCACCGGGGCCGCGCAGTCCCGCGTGCTCGGCGGCAGCGAGCAGCCCATTTCTCAGCCGGGTCTGGCCGAGTCGGCGGCCTCGGGCGGTGAACAGGAAGTCGGTCAGCGCCCCGGTGCGCGGGTGCGGCAGCGGCCGGCAGACCCCGCGGCTGGCGGTCCACTCGTCGAGCGCGGAGATGGTGGCCGCGGACAATGGCACCGTGCGTTCGGTCGCGAGCTTGCCCAGCGGCACCTTCAGCCAGGTGCCGGCCGGACCGTAGTCGACGACGCTACCGAGTTCGAGGTCGAGCAGTTCCCCGACCCGAAGCCCGGCACCGCGCAACACCGTCAACGCGACGCGGGCAAATGGATCATCCAGCCCGGCCACGGCATTCATCACCGCATCGTCGATGTCCGGCGGCAACGCGCGCGGCAGCGGCTGGTCGAGTTTGGGGACGTCCGCGGCGAACACCAGCCGTCGGACCGGCCCCTGCTCCCAGCCCCATTCAGTGATGTCGTCGAGCATGTTCCGCAGGCTGAGCACCGCCGCGTGCGCCACCGCCGCCGAAACACTGCGCCCGGCGCCGGCGGCGGTGCGTTGCCCGCGCCAGCCGCGGGTGCGGTTCCAGACGAGGAACCCCTCGACCTGGCTGCGGTCGAGTTCGCGCAGACAGGTCACGTCCGGGTGGTGGTTGGTGAGGTAGTCGGCGAACGGCAGTAGGTCGTTGATCAGGGACTCAACCGACTTCGGGCGCAGCACCGCGGAGCGGATCGTCACGTAACGCAGCAACGTCTCACGGATGCCGGCCGCCATCTCCACGTCGGCGAAACGCTGCTCGTGACTGCGGGCCCACCGTCGTCGCGTCGGCGGGGTGTCGATGACCCGGGTCTCGAACAGCACCTGCCGCAGGCTCGCGATCCGGATCCGGTAGGCGCGACGCGACGACGCTGGAATCGATTGTGTCGCAGATAATGCGGAGTCGAACTCGTCGACGGTGTCGCCGGTGATGTCGCTGACGAGTCCGCCGTGCCAGGCCAGCAGCACCGCCAGGCATTCACCGAGGACGGTCTCGACCCACGACGGTGTCCATCCCAGTGCGAGGCCGGCGGTGCGGGCGGCAGCGAAGGCGTCCGGGTCTCGGGCCTGCACGGCCCGGCCGAGGCCGGTGAGGTGCTTGATCGCGGCGAGCTCGAGGTCCAGCCGCAGACTGCCGCGGCCGAGGACGTGACACAGCAGCGGCCACGCGTTCGTCTCCCGCAGCTCGGTGGCGCGGTCGGCGGCGGGCAGCCTCCACCAATCGCGGAGGTCCGGGTGGGCGGTCAGGAACGCGGTCGCGATGCGAGTCCTCTCCCGCACCGACCTGCCGCTCAGCCCCAGTGTGGCGACGTGGGTGAGATAGTCCGCCAACACCGCCTCCCGATCGGCGACGGCGACCGTGTCGCGTGTCGCGGTGGTCATCGCGGTGCCCCGGCGAGACTGGCGCGGGCGGCGCCGTATTCGGCGGCGAGCTGCTCGATCGACAGGTGCACGTAGCCGGCGGTGGTCTCCGGCGAGACATGCCCCATCAGCTCCCGCAACACCATCAGATCTATTCCCGCGGAAGCGAGTTCGGTGCCGTAGGTGTGCCGTAGCCGGTGCGGCCGAACCCGGGCCGCTCCCGACAGGTCGCGGTGCCGGCGAAACAGCGACCGCAACCCCGCCTCGGTCACCGCCGCCCCGAGGGTGGGACCACGCAGCACCACGAAGCACTCCGGCGTCGACAGCCCCGGCGGTCGTTCCAGCCGCAGGTGGGCCGACAGCTCGGTGAAGAACACCGGATCGACCGGCACGAGCCGTTCCTTGCGGCCCTTGCCGAGCACCCGCAGCCGACGGCGACCGAAGTCGACATCGGCCAGGCGCAGCGACCGCACCTCCGCGCTGCGCAGACCACCGAGCAGCATCGCCCACACCATCGCCCGGTCGCGGTGGGTGCGCAGCGACGCCACGAACGCATCCACGTCGGCGGCGGCGAGGGACTCCGGCAGCAGCTGGGGTTGACGCACCAACCGACCCCCGGCCCGCGGCCGGCCGGGCCCGAGGTGCCCGAGCAGCCCCCGAGCCTGCGGCCGCAGACCCTGCCCCCGCCGCGGGGACGGCACCGGATTGTCCTGGCGGGCACCGGTCATCACCAGATACTCGAACAACGCCCGCACCGCGGCAACCCGCCGGTTGATCGTCGCCGCCGCTGCCGTGCGCGGTTCCCTCCGCGACTTCCCGGCGGGTCGAGGTTCGCGGCGCACGCCCTGCCAGTCGATCCACTCGAACACCGTCACCGACCTGACCGCCGACAATCGGATGTCACGGTCGAGCAGGAACCGGGCGAGGTTGAGCACGTCGAACGCATATGCCCGCACCGTCGCGGCACTGAATCCGCGGCCGGCCAGATGGGCGAGGAACGCGTCCGCCGCCTCCCTGCCGTCCCATCCGCCGTCGATCCGGAAGCCATCCTCGCTCGCGCACACCCGAACGGTCATCGCCTGCCCCTCTCGGTCCCGCCGGCACCTGCCAGCATCCGCCCGCCGTCGCCGACAGTCCCGGACCTCGCA
>NZ_BAABFB010000094.1:0-22502 GCF_039540555.1 Rhodococcus olei
CGAGCAGCGGTTGCAGCGGCGCACTGTCGGGGGTGTCGTTGAAGTCGCCGAGGACGGCGATGTGGTCGATGTTGTTCTCGCGCAACCGCCGGTAGATTTCGGCGACGCGGGTGGCCTGGCGGCGGCGGCGTTTGTCGTTGTCGGCTTGGGCGCCGAATCCCTTGCTCTTGAAGTGGTTGACCAGCACCACGAGCGGCTTCCCGGCGAGGCCGCTGCCTTCGGGGAAGACGAAGCCGTATTCGGGGCAGTCCCGGCTGAAGACGGGATTACCGTCCTGATCGTCGTCGACGTGCGAGCGGATGCTCTGGAGCGGGTAGTCGTCGGTGGACAGGACGCCGACGTCGATGCCGCGGGTGTCGTTGCCGTCGATCAGCATGACGTGCCGGTAGGAGGGGGTTCCCTGCGTGTCGCGGATCAGGCTGTCGCTGAAGCGGTGCAGCGTGGCGCGGTCCTCGGCCTCGACGACTCCGACGATGTCGGCGGCGACCTCGGTGAACACTCTCGCCGTGTTCTCGATGGCCACGGCGTCGATGCGGTCGGTGGTCAGATCGACCCAGCCGACCCAGTCGGAGCGTCCGTCCGCGGCGACCGTGACGTCACCGCCGCGGGGACGGTCGAGCAGTTTTCCACGGATTCGCCGCAGCAGGGCGAAGCCCGTGTCGGGGTTTCCGTCGTTGCGGAGCAGGTCCAGGACCTTCAGGTGCTCGATGATGTCGGCCTTGTCCGCGGTGCTGTACACCTCGTGCTCGAACAGGGCGTTGACCTTCGCGTGCGCGTCGAGGATCTCCGTCGCCGCGGGCGCGCCGGCCTTCATGGCGCGGGGCCGCGAGAAGAGGTTCTCGACGTTGTAGGAGGCGATCCGGAGACGATCGGTCGGCATGACATTGCTCCTGTCGAGACGAGCCGTGACCTACGGAGACTGGACAAGATGAGTGCGCGCGGTGATCCAGTGCTGTTACAGCCGCGGGGTCCCGTTGTCCACGACCGCGACCCCCCGTTCGCTCACCGCCGGTCGAGGACCGCTGCTTCGGTGAGACGGTCGGCGCCGTCGAGGAACGCGGCGGCGAGTTCGCCCTTCGCCAGGCGGGAACCGACGGAGGCGAAGACGATGGCCCCTACCACTCGGCCGGTCTGGACCACCCACGGTTCCGGCAGCGGTCCGTCCTCGATGTCCTCGTTCGGTCGTGGCCCGGGCCATGGCCAGGGCCACCGACGTGGCCACGGCGTCGCGCACCAGTCGTCCACGAGCTCGCCGAGCATGCTGGACGACTGACCGCGCATCTCCGATTCGACCGCGATGCGCGCAACGTCGTGGGCCATCTCGGCCGCGCCGATCAGATAGCGGTCCGACGGGGGGAGGGGCTGGGGATTGAGCGACGCACGATCCGACCGCTCACGAATGCCGGGTCCGTGCGGGACGATGGCGTCCCAGACCTGCGGATGGATTCTGGCGATGATGGACAGCAGCGAGCTGGTCTGCATCGCTCCTCCTGGAGTCGTTGTGGCTCAGAGAATATCAACGGAACATGGTCGTGCAGGTGATCTTGACCGAAACGCATGCCGGGGCCCGGAACGGCCGCACCGGTGACGCGGCCCGGGTGGCGGATGAAGGATCTCGAAACCCGTGTTGTCGACGCGACCCCGAACGCGTTCGACCCAAGCCGGGTTGAGTTGGCGCCGTCGCAGGGTCGCGTCATCCACATCAACGGGGCCTCCCGCATCGTGATCGAGAAGACGCCTCCGCAGACCGAACCCCTCGAACGGCAGAGCGAATCGCCCGAGCCGACCAAGCCGGTGCAACGCTGGCGAAAACCCGTGCCGGGCCGGAAAGCGAAGGCCGGCGTTGACAGTCCCTCGAAGGTCAGATCTGAATCTGAATCAACGACGGGTGGATCAGGGGTGAATGAAGGAGGTGGTCTCCGGAAGCGGCGGCGGGATGGGTACCTCGAAGAGCGTGTCGGGGCCGTCGGGATCGATGATCGTTTGACCGTCCGAGGCGAGGAAGTCCGCGATCTGCTGTTGGGCCGCGCGGGCGATGGAGCCCTGGGCTCCGCCCGGCAACCCGCCGGTGGTCGAGCCGAGGGTCTGGTTCAGGAAGTCGTGGGGGTCCTTCGGCAGCGCTGGATTGCGCGCGACGGCGAGGTCGTTGCGATAGAAGGTCGTGGTGGCCGCGAAGTTTCCGGCCCTGACCACCGCCGTGGACAGGGGGTTGGGCGCTTGCTGATCGCCTTTGGCGACCTGGAGCACGATCGGCTTGTCGTGCAGGCGCGTGGCATAGGCCAGCGCACCCCCGGATTGCTGCACCCATTCGGTGTTGTCGAAGACCTCCTGGATCGCCATGGCCCCGGCGATCGTGTTGGTGACAGGCGGCTGGTCGCGCAGCGGCAGGTTCTCGTTGAAGTAGTTCGCTGGTGAGCCGGTCACGGTGACGCCGTCGATGCTCGCTATCCCCGGCGAGTTGATCAGGGACGGCGTGCGTGCGGCGAGTGCAGCACCGGCGGCGGGTCGGCCTCTGATAGGCGACAGCAATGTGCCGAGGAATGGAAATGTGACGTTGAGGACGGCCGAGCGTACCTTCGGCTCGACGCCGAGGAAGACGGTGCCGTACAGGCCGCCGAAGGACTGCCCGGCGTAGTGGATGCGCGACGCGTCGATGTCGGCGAGGCTGTCGATCACGCGGACGAGTTGGAGGAGGTCGACGGCGGTCTGGCGGACCCGGTCCCGGTCACGTATCGGGAAGAAGGCGGCGCTGGCGCCCTCGCCGGGGGTGAAGTTGCCGTCGCCGTTCGTATCCTTACCGCGTCCGCCGGACGCGATTGTGGTGGCGCTGCCGTCGTTGCGGGTCACGGTCAGCTCGCTCAGTGGGCCGCCACCGTTCCCGGGACCGTTGATGGCGATGGTCGCGATGCCCTTCGCGGCGAGGGTTGCCGCGATCGTGATCGGTGTCGAGTTCTGTTTGTGGCCGACCGCGCCATGGGAGGCGATGGCGACGGGCCATCCGCTCGGCGGCTTGGTTCCCGACGGCAGGTACAGGTCGAATGTGATCTCGTTTTGCCCGAGCGCTTGGGGTGCGCCCGACTTCGTTTGCGTCGGCGGGATCACGTTCGCGCCGTTGCGGTAGTCGGGTGAGACGTATTTGCCGAATGCGATGGTCCCGATCGCCCCGGGCGTGCTCCCGAGTAGGTTCATCAACGAGACGGGCTGAGCGAAAGTCGGCGCCGCCCCTGTTTGGAGTTTGAAGGTGATATCCGTTACGGAGTCGAGGGGGAAGGTCGTCACGTCGGCAGCGGCGGGCGCGGGTGCCGCGTTGACCTGATCGCGGATTTTCTCGAGTTCCGTCGTGACCGAGCGGGTGGTGAAGACGCTGGCGACGACGATTTCCTTCGGCTTCGAGCCCGCATTCTCGAAGGCATGCACCGCGTCGAGGAGCTCCTTGCGGTATTCCTTGAGTCGTTGGTCACCGGTCTGCCCGAGGTTCAGGTCGTGGCGGAAGCGCTCGAACGACTCGGAGCGGACGGGGTTTCCGTTCCGGTCTCGGACGCCTGTCGTCACGAACAGGGCATACCGGGTGTATTGGTCAAGCGCGTCGTTGGCTGTGACGTGCAGTGTGGTTGTCGCGGTGTCCCATTCGATTTGGTTGATCCCGACGACGGTGTTTCCGGGGCCTTGGCTGGGGAGGGTGCTCCCGAGCTTCAGCAGGAACACCGTTTCGTTGTTCACCGTCGAGAAGTCGATCTCGCCGTCGAAGGGAATCGAGATCCGCGGGGTGATGTTGAATCCGTCGAGGGTGTTGATCACGTCGATGTCGGTGCAATCCGAGGGGCGCACAGCGCAATCGGGCTTCGGCAGGTCGACTCTGAGCCCGGTGTTCTGTTCGGGATCGGCGACTGTGAACCGGTTGGACGGGAATGGACTTTCCCTTTTGTCGCGGTCTGTGAGATTGAAGATCGCTTGCACCGGCGGCGTGGCCGCACCCGCCGGCCGGGAGTTTGTGATTGGCAGCACCCTGAGGACCAACGCCATCGCTGTGGCCGCCCATAGATTCCCGCGGATGAGGCGGCCGCCGTTGCGAGACGTCCCGATCCGCCCCGCCAGTCGCCCATGTCGCGACCGCTGGGGCCGGATATTCGCATGCTGGCAGTGCGTGCAGGGCGAACTCTTACCGTCGACGGTGGTCGTGTGTAGTGCATCTCCACCCACCGCAGCGATGGGAGCATCGTCATCGCCCAGGGCGGTCGACGATTCACGCGAGGAGACCGGTGAGATGACCCGAGCAACGTGCATCGATCCTCCACAGGCTCTGGCTCCTGGACGACTAGACAACCACGTCCACCACGCAGGACCGGGGATGCGATGCCGCGTGTCGGGTATCGAAGACACGATTCGAAGCAGCAGGCAATCTCCGTCCACAACACGAAACCGGGATTTCCGACCCTCGTCATGTACGTGATGGACGGCCGATCGCGACCAGGCACTCTGTCAGCGCGGCGGGTTAGCTCGAGTTTCGTGGCTGTGTCGAGAGGCTGGCTCGGCGATCACTGCGAACCTTGGCGTGAACCCGTCGTTGACTATCACGGCGCAGGCCGACCGCCGCAGTGTCGTTATTGCCACATCGCGGCGGGCGGATATTCGGCCATGCTCAGATCGGCTTACCGGCGGCCGGCGGCTGGGATGGTGCATCCTGAAAAATTGAGTGCTGTTTCGGGGCGCTGGTTCAGGTCAGATCACCACGGTCGAGCGAGTTCCGGCGGCCAGTAGCTTTCGAGCCGCCTGCGCCGTCCAGCGAACCTGGCGACCACACCGAGGACCTTCATCGCGGCGATCCACACGGGGCGAGGTAGCCCCTCGATTTGGAACTGTCCACCTTCGCTCAGCAGGGCGAGCGAAAGGAAGTCCCTCGGACGGCCGTCCGGGCGGAGACCACCGTCTCTGGCGAGCCCGAAGATGCCACGTAGGCCGCGTTCGGCGAAGGCGCCCGGGATGAACGTCACTGTCGCCACAGCGTCGGCGTCGGACGTGTTCGCCGGATGGTGAAACTCCTGGTGAACCGTGAACTCCTCGCCTTCGGTGAGTCGATGCAGGATGCCGTCCGCAACGAGATCGAGAACGCCGCTCTTCACCTTGAAGTGTTCGGTCCCCGGATGGCGATGACTTATCACAGGAAGTCCGCCACGTGGCATGTGCAGATCCAAAACCAATCGCTCGGGAGTGCGCTCCAGAAACGTGATTGTCTCGCCAGTCACCGGGTTGTGGATCGTGTCCCAGTTGGTCATGGCCAAATCGTATGTCCTCAGCTGGTGCTTAATGACTGTTTCAGAATTGAGTTCGGCGTGGCAGATGGCGTAGCTCGGGGGTTTTGGGCACCCGACGACGGGAAGACCGCCCAACCGCAACGGCCGTGAAGCGTTCCGCCTACCGCCTACCGCAACAGCTGAGAGTTTTCCCGGTGTTTTTCCGAGATGGGTCGGGCGGACTGCCGCCGGAGTCGAGAGTTTCGGCGTTGTGTGAGGGCGTCGATGGCGCAGCCGACCGCCGGGAGCCGTCCTGGTGGGAAGTGCTGCCCCCGATCGCCCTCGCCGCCGCCCTAGCGGGACGATGCCGGCCAGCCGGGGCGTGACCCGAGGCGGTGTGCCAGCATGTGTGGAGCGGCCGGCAGGGTGTGCAGCGGGCGCGTTCGTCGATCAAGGCCTCGGCCGGGACGCGGGCGCTTTCCCGGTGTCGTCGGCCGGCGGTTTGCATCGCCAGTGTTCTGGTCCCGCTCATCCATCAGTCGGGCATCGCGCGGACGGTCGAGCGGACGCATTCATCCGCGGTTCCGTGGCTTTCGGCCTGGCTTGGCGGCTGCGATCACGGCGACGCCCAGGGAGATCGCTCCTACGACGATCAGGGGGCGCCACCACTGTGCTCCCAGCCAGTAGGCGTGAGTGCCTACCAGGCCGGGATCCTCCTCTGTTCCGAACAGCCATTCGCGTACGACCGGCGTCGCCAGGGCAAGCACCGCGCCGACGAGGGTCAGCGACAGGAGCGCGAAAAGCAGCCTGCTCGAGAACTGCCAGGTTCCCAGGACGATGAGATAACCACCAGTCCCCGCGATGATCAGCCCCGCGACTCCGAACGGTGTTGCAGATTGAATCGCGGCTGCAGCGCCCAGAAAGAGTAGAACGGCGCCGGCGATGATGATCGATCTGGCAATGCCCCTGGTCAACGACACCACTTGATATCCACCGAGCGTCAGCGTTCGCAGGGTACTCAGCGGTGGCTTGACGACACCAGGCAGCTGTCGGACGGAGCCAGCCGCTCCGGATGCAGTCGCAGCGGCCTTCGCGATGGTATGCGCCATCAGCGGTGAGCCCTTGTCGCTGTCGAACGTCTCGCTCGCGACCGGATCCTCGTTCAAGAGGGCGTACTTGGCGTGCCCTGGGCTCGCGGCCAACACCTTCTTGGCCCAGGTTCGGGAACTCGCCGGGCTCCAGTCCGGCTTCTGCCCCGGCTGCGGGTCGATGACCGAGTTGGCGAGCCCGTCCAATTCCTCGTCGAGGACTCGTTGCTGCCACGCTTGCGCCAGCCACAGCGACGTCCTCGGAATGCTGGACGGTGTCGCCTTCGATGGGTCGTCGAGGAAGCCAAGCTCGTCGAGCAACATGTCCTCGGTCAGATACTGGTCCGACCCGCCGTCAGAAGCCGACAGGGGGTAGCCCGAACTCGGAAAGTCGGGTGCCCCCAGTGCTTTGAGTTTGCGGAGGAACCACTGCGCTCCGCTCTCGGGACCGTTGGCGCCGTCCTCGCGTTCGTCAGCACGAGCCTGGACGGTCCACCGCACACGTCGCGGGTCCAGCAGCACGTGGACGAGCCATCCTGCTCCGTCGAGTCGGCCCCACATCCAGTCATTCGCTCGCCATGACCGCTTGTAGAAGGCACCGAAATGGTGGAACTGCATGCCGGTGAGCTTCTTCTGGGCGGTCTGCCAGTCGGGGGCGAGCAGGCTGCGCGTATCGGCGCTCACTTGCACGAGATCGAGGGACTGCTCGATGTCTGCGTCGGCCGGAAGCATCGCCCGCTGTGTCGTGGCCAGGTCGAACAACTTCGTCGCCACGGTTTGCGCGTTGTCCCCGGGCTCCAGGTAGGCGAGATACGTGTTCAGCCGACTGGCTGCAACATGATCCTGCGCGGGCAGGGAACCTGTCCGGGCGCCGGAGGCGGAAGAAGCGTTGGCGGCAAGTTGCTTCAGGGTCGCGTAGCTGTCCACAAAGACCCCGCCAAGCCTGTCCCAGGCTTGGCCTTCCACCGTGGACTGCTGCAGATAGTTCTGAGCGAGCCGGTCGGCGGCGTTCTCGAGTGACCCTTGTCGAACCGCCGGGATGGCGCACACCGTGCGAACGAGCTCACGGAGATCGGACGGTTCGGGCGGTCCGCAGGCCCCGTGGATGCCTTCGGTGAGTTCCGTCAAGGCGGTGACGTCGGATTCGGACTTTGCGAGCTGGTAGGCCGCCCGGGCGACGGCGAGCGCACATGCTTTTGCGAGTTCGTACGCCGCTCGGTCATACCGAGCCAGGTCGGCTGACCGCTCGGGGAGCGACTGACCTTGCGGCTGCGACCAATGACTCAGGATCGACTCTGTGATCTGTCGACGGCACACCTTCTCGGCGTCGCCACCGATGCGGAGGTCCTCCTCCCAGTTCTTTGGAATGCTTTCGGTTGAAGTGCTCGACGCCGGTGGCCAGGTGCCGAGCTGGCGTAGTAGAGCACTGGTGAGGGCTCGAGCCTGCTTGGTTGCCTCGCGCGTCCCGTAGTCCGCCAGTAGGGACGGGGTGAGAAGCCGCGATCCTTCTGGCAGCGTTGCCGCGAGCGCTGCGAGGTGCACCCTGGTATCCGTTCGTGCTTCCATGCGGGCCTGATGGGCTCGGATCGCTCGCAGGTCCGCCGCGATCGACTGCGTCGTGATCGCAGCCAGGTCCTTGAGGAGCCCGTCGACAAGCCCGAGTGGCTCGTTGACGTTGTCCCGTGGAGCCTCTGTCACCAGGTCGGGCGCTGGTCCGGAGGACGGTACGACGAAGAGGAGTACCCGGCGAACCCGCCGTCGGGCGCGGCGGTTGAACATGCGCGCGATCAGCACATCGATGGGCCGGTTATCAAGCAGGCCGCCATCGGTGACCCAGTGCGGGCGTGTGATGTTGGTGAAGGGCGCCATCGCTGGTCGAGCTGGCACGCCCCCCTTCTTCGCGGTTCCGTCCGTGAAGGGAAGGAAGGAGGGCTCGAACGCGGCGGGGAACGAAGCGGAGCTGCGAGCGGCCAATGCCAACGCCGGGACCGTGCCCGCCATCGCGAGCTCGGTCTCGGTGAAGGTGAACAGACCGAGCCGGTCGACGTCCTGGACGAGCGTGCCGAACGAGTCGGTGAACCTGCTTGCCTCGCCGTTGAGGAGGGTCGTCGTGATGTAGAGGGTGGTGGTAGGGGTGCGAGCACCCCCCGGGAACGCCGCAGGCGGGAACGGCCCGGTCTCGAGCTCGGGAAGCTGCTTTGCCAGTTCGGCGAACATGCGCTCGTCGCCGTACAAGAGGGATGGCGTGCTCTTGTCTCTGGGGTCTCTGAGGAGGTTGGTCAAAGCCCCGAGGTCGAGCCACAGGTCACGGAGCCCGCCGAGGTCGGACCCCGTGACTCGCGACGACGCAAGCAAAGCCGCGTTGATGCCACCCGCACTTGTCCCGGACAAGATGTCGACATCGACGACCATGTCGAGCAGGTCGATGAGTTCCGCGTAGAGCTCGAGGGAAGCAGCCGACTCCTTGGTGAGTTGGCTGTGGGTCGGGAAGGTTCCCCCCACCCTGCGCCACTGTGACGCCTGCGAGAGCAGGTTGATCTCGCGCGCGACACCGGCCATCCAGATCGCGAGGCTGACACCGCCCGTCATGGTCGCGGCGAGTCGGAGTTCCTGCGTCAACTCCGTCACTGGTGACGGTCTCTCGAAGGCCATGGCACACCCCTCGATGCAATGAGGTCCGCCGAGTGCAGCGGGGACCCTCGCCTGACATTGCCACGATCGCGGCAACCGCATGGTGGAACAACGCGTTGTGGTCACACGCTGGGCAGCGCTCACGCCGTCGCATCGGTAAGTCGTGTCGCGGCCGGCCATACCCAGCGCTCGGCAGGTGAGTTACTGCAACGAACGTGGTACTCGTTCCATATCCCTCCCCTCGGGTGCCGTACTCGCCGGCCCACAGGCCGAGAACCTCGCCTGTGCTGTCCTCCGCCTTCGCATGGTCACGCCGCCGCGCCTCGCCGATCGCCGGAACCGCTAGCTCAGTCGCCTCGGAGCCGTTCCTCGATTTTCTCGAATACGCCTGCGATAGCGCCGTCGGGTGAAGTGCTGTAGTGGGGGAGTGCCCAGCGACTAATCTTGGCGTCGATCACTGTCGGTCGGCCAGAACTGATAGCTGCTGCAAACGCGTGTTCGAAGTCTTCGAGCGAGTCGACGGAGTATCCGTCGGCGCCGCACGCCTTCGCATATGTGGCGAAGTCCGGGTTCTGGAATTCGACCAACGCGGACTCTTGGTACTCCGCAAGCTGATAGATCTTGACCAGCTTGTATTCGTTGTCGTTGAAGATAACCCAAATGATTGGGACATGGTTCTGCATCGCGGTCATCAGCTCGAAGCCTGCCATCGAGTAGCAGCCGTCCCCGCAGCCGACCACGACGGTCCGTTCGGGCTGAGCCAATTTGACCCCGATCGCACCGTTGGTGTGCGCTGCCATCGGACCGAATTGGCCACATTTCCTGAAGTTCTGCCCTGCCTCCAGACCGACGTAATAGCCCATCCACGCAAGGTGCGTGCCGGCGTCGGCCAGCAACACTGCGTTCGGGGGCAGATGCCGTCCGATCGCTTGGGCCAGCTTCCCCGGGTGTATCGCTCCAATTCGTGGGAGCAGCTTGCGGGACTCGTAGTCCTGACTGTTGACGTGTATGGGCGCGACGGCGCCGACCTTGGCTTCCAAGGCTTCCATGATGGCCTCTATGGCTAGTCGGGCGTCGGATACGAGCGCGTGCCGTGCGGGATACAGTTTGCCGATCTCGCTTGCGGAGATGTTGATCTGGATCAGCGTCTTGTTGTTGAACAGGTCTGCGCGCAATCCGAACGTCGCATGTTGGCTGAGGGAGTTGCCGACCGCGAGGACTACGTCGGCATCTCGGAACGCTTTCAACGCGCTGGAATGACCGCTTTCGTGGAACACGCCGGCGCACAGCGGATGCGATTCGGCGACCACGCCTTTGCCGTCGAGCGTCGTGATTAGCGGCAGCTGGAATCGTTCGATAAAGCGCAGCATCACATCCTGGGCGCAGCTGCGGATCGCGCCATATCCTGCGAGTACCACAGCACGGCGGCCGCTGTTCAGTGCGTCGGCGAGTACCTGAGCGATCGCCTTGACCTCATCGGAGTCGGGTTCCGCAGGGCGCACTTTGAGCGTGATGTCGCGATAGTTGGACATCCTGACACCGCGGTCGGTCAGGTTCTGGGGTACGTGGATGTGCACGGGTCCCGGTCGGCCCTCGTACGCGAGGTTGACGGCTTCCTCAAGGATGTCGCAGGTTTCGTCGATGTTCTCGATCAGAAACGACCTTTTCGTTGTGGCGGCGAACATTGCCTGCGAGTCGGGCGTGCCGTTGAGACCGGATGTGTCGTTGACGGCTCCCCGGCCCGCCCATTCCAGCCGGACGAAGCCCGTAATCGCCAAAACCGGGTAGGAGTCCGACATCGCGACGCCGAGGCCGGTGAGGAGATTGAATGCCCCGGGCCCGACGGTCGCATAGCAGACACCGAGTTTGTTGGTGAACATCGCGTAGCCGCAGGCCATGTAGGCGGCTGCTTGTTCGTGGCGGGTCGCAATAGGGCGGATGCTGGAATGCTTCAGTGCGACCGCCATGCTGGCGATGTTTTCCCCGTTACCCCCGAATGCTGTTTCAACTCCTATACTTTCGAGCCCCTTGGCGATGGTTTGGTAGATCTGCAACATTGCTCCTCTCCCGGGTGGGAAGCGGTTGTCGGGGACCGATCCGCCATGGCACCTGATCCGGTTGCGATCCGGCGAACGCATCCTCGGCGTCATGTCGGCCGAGTTCGATTGATGCCTCGATGAACTCCTTATCGAAATAGAGGTAACTGAAGAGGTCGCCGCGGCGTGGGCCGTCGCCGCCAAGCGCGCGGCCCAGTATTCGTAACTCTGCCTGGCGGAGCATTCGCATGAGGCCTTGGTCGCGGAGGCGCTGATTCTCGAAGATTTCGTCGGCAAGATGGCCCAGGCTTGGACGTTCTGGCGGGCCGATGGGAAGGAACGGGATCACCTTGCGTGGTCGGCCGGTTGGGCTCTCAACTTCTGTTGAGTCGACGAGCGCGTTGATTTTGGCAAGCGTGCGCAGGTCCTCGATCATCCGGTCGACCAGTGCGGCGTCTATGAGCCGGACCACGACGTCATCCACGTCGGGTGGCGATCCGCTGGGTGGGGCCGATGTGCCAGGGTCGGCTTCGGGGTGGGTTGCCACGAGTGCGATCGCGTCGGCGCCCAGCGCGAGCGCTGGCTTGAGTGGTGCGTTGAGCCGGATTCCGCCGTCAAGATACCAACCTTCGCACGTTTCGGGTTTGCTGACGTAAACGGGTGGAAACACGATCGGAATGGCCGACGATGCGAGCACGTGCTCGGGCATGATCTGGGCGGCCACGTAATGGATAGGTCGTTCGTCGTCGGGTGGCGGCACTGGCGTTGTGCCGGCGCGGTCTACAAACACAACGGTGCGGTCGTCGGCGCCGGACGTCGCGACCACCGCCAGCGAGCAACGCCCGTTGGTGGTATTCGTACGCAGCTGGCCCCAGTCGATGGCGCGTTGAACCGTTCGTCGTAGGGGATCGGTGTCGAGCAGGTTCGTGAGCCGCACGCCCGGAACTTGCAGTAATTGGCCGGCGAAACGCCCGGCGATGCCGGGAAAGCCGGTGATCGGTGACCGGAACACGTCGGAGACGGTGATATTGCGCCAGATCTGGAGCGCCTGCTGCGCCTGCTCGTCTGGTGGCAGGTGCGACAGGGCGGCGAAGATCGTCGCGTTGATGGCGCCAGCGCTCGTGCCCACAAACGTGAGGGTTTCGACGCCCGCGTTGTACAGGCGGGGGACCAGGACGGACAGCACGCCGGCCTCATAGCCGCCGCGGGCCCCCGCACCCGCGACGACGACCGCGACCTGGGTGGGAGGGGACTGAGACAACTCTTGCATTAGTGAACTCCGTGCCAGGTGTCGTCATGGTCGCGGTGCGCGTCGGTTAGCCCGTTTCGGAAGTACTGCTCGTAATAGCGTTCCTCGACGTGGTGAGCCTGCAACCAGATTCCGGGGACGTGGATCGCTTCGACGTGTGCGGGGAAGCGGCCGTGGGTGTTGTAGATGTAATTGCAGATGTCGCGTGTGCACTCGATCACGTCGTCGGCGTATTTACTGGCCTCCGCCAGATATCGCTCGCCGAACTGGCCCTTGTAGATGCGGGCGAACAGTGCTTCATCGGAGTAGATGCCGTTGGGCCCGAACTTTTCGGCGACGACCGCGTTGACCGCGTCGGACATGGTCGGGAAGTTCGGTGGGCAACTGGCCTTGATGAGGTGCTCGCCCATTCGGCGGAGCCCGATCGGGTTTGCACGCAGGTCCGCGTACCTCGGCAGGGGAACGTGCCACCGGATGATGTCCGTTGGTTTCCAGGGCGGAGTGACCCAGTCAAAGCCCAGCATGCTGCCGTAGCGTTTCGTGAACTTGGGGTCGCCAAGTAGTACCGGCGGGCCGATCGAGGCGTGGATCCAGGCGCCGAGGCCCATCGAATCGGCGGTGAGCATGAGGTTCTGGATGAGCAGGTCGGCCTCGATCTGGGTGCGCATACCCCAGAGTGTTCCGAGTGGAAGCTTGAGGTCCTTGTTGAGGAAACCCTGTTTGACCCATTTCTTGACGCCGGCCATCCGGTAGAAGTTGCGGTCGTCGACAAGAGTCGGGCGTGCACCTTCCGGTTGGGTGAGCAGGTACATCATTCCGTTGATGTACTGACGCGAGAGGTCGACAACCGGAACGAGGATCGTGGTGCCAGGGAGATTCGACAGGAACCGATTTGAGTCTAGGTAGGCGGGGAAATCGCGGTCTCCTGCGGGGACGTCAATCCGATGGTCCAGGAGCTGAACCTTGGCCATCCGTGCGCGAGCCACCAATGCATCTGGATCAAGCACGGATTGGCCGTCCTCGCCCGGGGGGAGCTTGCGAAGGAAGTAGGTACCGCTGTCGTTGATGAGGAAGAAGTGTGTACCCTGCGCGTTGTCGGGGCTGCCCGCTGACCTACCGACCATGTTGAGGTTGGGTTTGGACATGATCGGCTCATGATTGCGCGGGTCGTTGAAGGGCCGGTCGGGCATCGTCAGGCCGGTGCAACCGGTGATGGCGATGAGGATCGCCTCTTCGAGTTCGCTGAGCGGTGCCCGCGGCGATGATGACGTATAGCTCATCGATCCAGCCTCGACCGAACTGCCGCGGCTGACGCGGTGGGTTCGCCGCTGCATGATCGCTGCCAGTAATTGCCGTTGGGCCAGCGAGTCCAACCCTGCCCGATTCGTGACGTCCGGTTGCGCGCTCATCGTTCAACCTTCTGAGGTGCCGCCATCCGCCAAGGTGCAAAGGCGCTTTGGCCGCGCGGTAAAAGCGCCGCGAGGTCGGGGCAGTGGCGCAGGATGACACTGGTCATGTTGTTTTGCTGTACCCAGTCCATCCCGAGTGGGGAGTAGATCTCGGGCCGAAAGTCCGCGGTGAGGAACCGGTCGCTTTGGATGCGCCTCGACGCCATCAGGATGAAGATCCGGAATGCGGTGTCGGAGAAGCCGAAGCCCTCGGGAGGTGTTTCGGCGAACAGCCCGATCATGGTGTCGACCTCGTCGATGCTTCGATACACTTCGCGGATCCGTCGCACAACGTCGGGGTCCTCGCTGAGCTGCTCCCAATGCTGAAGGCGAGGTTTGTGCAGACCGGTGCGGAAGTCGTTGTAGCGGGGAACGCCGCGCCGGCGTGTCCGCGCGATGTCGACCACCGCGAGGTCGATGTGTTCACCTTCGCGCACGAAGTTTCGCAGCGAACGCGGGTAGTTGTTCAGGGTGATGGCCCCGGGGTGGGCGATGCCGAGCGAGTACACGGTGTTGTCAAGACCGAGCGATCGCAGCTCGTCGTCTGCGTGTGTCTCCGTGATGTCCGGAAATGTTCGGGTGTAGAGCAACTCGCCCGTCTGATGATTGGCAAACCGGTAGTCGTCGGGAATCAGCGGGTGCAACCGATAGACGGTGACGAAGTCCTCGGTGAGTGAGAATGGCACACCGTGGTGATCTGGTGTGGTGGCCGGGATGCCGACGTTGGCATGCACATCCATGAGCCAGATGCCCAGTTTGGTGAGCCAATCGTTGGACGGCGGCCCGTTCCAATTCGCCTTGAGGCCCAAATCAATTGGCTGGGTGGCCAGGATGGCAGGCGTCCACTCCACGGTGTGGATCTTGGCGATCAGGGCCGAGACGATCAGGCGTGCCGTGTTGAAGACGCGGTCGTCGCTCCACCCCTTGTAGTGGGCCCGCAGCTCGTCGCACACGACATTGTGCTCGCGGGCGAACAGGGTGTGCAGCGTGCTCAAGCCCAACCACCAACTTTCGTTGAAGCCGGTGAGTTCCATGCCCCTCACATCCGTGGGCAGGTATCCATCGTCACTCAGCCGGATCTTCGGGCCCTCCCGCAGCTCCTTGAGCTTGTCGGCGTCGGACCCATACACCTCGGAGCCGTCCCACCAGTGCGATGCAGCGTTGGCGAAGAGCCGCTCAGTGCCGTCGGCATCGACACTCAGAGCTTCGTTGCCGGCGATCCGCATCGTGGTTTCTGGAGCGCCGTCGGGCGTGTTTGACCACGTCATGCCCTGCGGCAAAGGTACTTCGATGTCGCGAACACCGAGCGGATGGCGCGCGTGGTTCACCCAGTCGTGAACCTGAAACTGAATCCATGCCGCCGCGATCAGGTTCAGCGAACGAGCGGGCAAGAAGTGTTCACGCGTGAGTAACTGTTGGCTCACCGTGACCGGATTGGGCACATCGAAAAGGTCCGGACGGTAGTCGGGTTTGAGATTGCGTCCGAACGTTGCGCCTACCGCTCCCATCGCCGGCGCCGACAGATCGTTGTATCGTCCGTTGGCTGTGCGGGCGGCGCGGACGTCCTCCGGAATCGGCGGCGGCACCGGACGTGCCCTCGGCGGCGCCTCGTGCGGCTCGGTGTCGATGAGGTTGCGGGCGCGCAGGACGCCGCGGAACCCATCGAGGTTAAGCACTGCGGTACGGACCGGCAGCCGGTACCACGGGACCCGGCGGTTGACCAGGGAGAATGCCGCGCGTGCTAGCCTGCCGAGCACGACGTTGCGTACCGGGGTTTCGGTCTGCCAGCGGGTTTGCCCACGATAGGCCGCGCTGGCGTCGTAGGCCGCTTTACGTGCCCGGTTGAGGTTGCCCAGAGGGCGGAAGTCGTCGGTGGTGTTCCACGGGTTGAACGCGAGGCTGTCGATCGCGGCCGCGCGGGCCTGGGCGTCGGGCGAGGTGATGTCGGTCTGCCTGATCGTGAGGATTGCGACTGGCTCGGCGGGGGAGTGCCTTTCCTTCCACTCGACTGCTGTGTCTTCGATTGGTGTCGCTTGTTCGTTGACGTAGCGCTGGATGCACAACTCGAAGCGGATATCGCCCTGGTCGAGGCGTCGGGCGGCCTCGGTCGACAGGTAGGACGGGTCGGTCTTGGATGGTTTTGGGCCCTGCGGTGCCCTAGCTGCGGGGCGCAGCAGATAGCGCACGGCCAGCTCCGGTCCCCACGTCAGAGCTCCGCGGCTCCAGTAGGTTTGGGTCGCGACACTCGACACCAGCTGCCTGCGCGCAGTGGTGACGTTGCGCACCATGCGCGCGGTCTCACGGATTCCGAACATTCCAGCCAGGCGCGCGAGCCCGAGGATCCGGGAGACGCTGCCCCCCGCGGTGGCCTTGGCGAACTCGACGAACTGGCGGGCATTACGGGCGTGCGAAACGGGAAAGTTGGTGGCCAGCAAATCGTGTGACGTGCTGTCGTCTACCTGGATCCGTAGGGCGATGCCGCGCAAGTCCGGCGCGAAATCCGGCTCCCCGCTGCCCGCTGCATTCGAGAAGCGCACGATCGTGCGGTAGGCCGCGCCGGGCTGTGCGAAGCCCATCTGTAGGTCTGCCGGCAAGTCGTCGTTGAACCGTAGCTCGGCGTCGTCGACCGCCAGGGTTGCCTTGGCGTGGAATGCGCGCTGGGTCGGGTGTGGTACGCCGTGGCTGCTGACTCGTTTGCGCACCGTCGTCTGGACCTGCATGATGCCGTGGGCGAGTCGTTGAAATTCCTCGTGTTCGGCCTCGGCGCTGCCGGCGGAGTATCGCTCATTCCATTGGGCGGGTCGTCGCTGTGCGCGCTCGGTGTCCTCGATCATCGGTTTCGGAGCCTCTCTTCGATGCTCTCGACGATGCCCTGGACGGCACCATCGGGTGATGGGCTGTAGTGCGGGATCGCCCAGCGGGTGATGTGGGCGTCGATCACGGTGGGGCGGCCCGAGGAAAGGGCCTTGCGGAAGGCGTTCTCGAACTCGTCGATGCTTTCTGCCGTGTAGCCGTCGGCGCCACATGCACGGGCGTGTGCGGCGAAATCCGGGTTCTGGAACTCGACGAGACCGCTCTCGAAGTACGTCGCCAGTTGATAGAGCTTGATCAGCTTGAATTCGGAGTCGTTGAAGATCACCCAGATGACCGGGATGTTGTGCTCGACCGCGGTCATCAGTTCGAACCCGGCGAGCTGGTAGCAGCCGTCGCCGCAGCCGACCACGACGCTCCTGTCCGGGTGGGCGATCTTGAGCCCGATCGCTCCGTTGACGTGCCCGGCCATGGGCCCGAACTCGCCTGCCTTTCGGAAATTCTGGCCCTCCTCGAGCTCTACGTAGTAGCCGAGCCACGCCAGGTGTGCGCCAGCGTCGGCGAGCAGGATCGCCCGGGGCGGCAGATGTTTTCCGATTGATTGTGCGAGTTGTCCGGGATGGATTTTGCCGGTTACGTGGGGGATTCGGCGTGCCTCCCAGTCGCGACCTTGAACCTTTTTCGGGGAAACCTCGCCGACTTTGAGGTCAAGTGCCTTGTGGATCGCGGCGACTGCGGGCCGCGCATCTGAGGCTAGTGCGTAGTCGGCTTTGTATACCTTGTCGATCTCTTTGTCAGAGATGTTGATGTGGATGAGGGTCTTGCCTTCGAACAAGCCCTCGTAGTAGTTGAAGGTTGCGTGTTGGGTGAACGCGTTGCCCACCGCGAGGACCACGTCGGCCTCGCGAAACGCTTTCCAGGCGCTGCTATGGCCGCTGTCGCAGAACAGCCCAACCGATAGCGGGTGGCCTTCGGAGACGATGCCTTTGCCATCCAGGGTGGTGAGGAGAGGGATCTGGAACCGCTCGATCAGTCGTTTGACTTCGGCGTAGGCGCCGCTTCGAATGGCGCCGAAACCGACGAGCATGACGATCTTGCGGTTGTCGTTGATGGCGGCTGCCAGCGCTGCGGCGATGTGCTCGACCCTCGCGGGGTCGGGCTCGATCGGCGCGATGTGGAGTCGGATGTCATGGTAGAGGTCCTCGGACAGGTCGTCGTGCGTCAGATTCTCGGGGACGTGGATGTGGACTGGGCCCGGACGGCCGCTGAAAGCCACGTTGACGGCTTCGTCGAGGACATCGCAGGTGTCATTGATGTCGGTGAGCAGCCACGACTTCTTCGTGGTGGCCTCGAACATTTTGTGCGAGTCCGGCGTGTTGTTCAGCCCCGAGGTCTCATTCAGGGAGCCGCGCCCAGCCCATTCCATTGCCGCGTACCCGGAGATCGCCAGCACCGGGTAGGAGTCCGACATCGCGACGGCGAGCCCGGAGAACAGATTGAACGCGCCTGGTCCTGCGGTGGCGAAGCAGACACCTAGCTTGTTGGTGTACATCGCGTAGCCGCATGCCATGAACGAGGCGGCCTGTTCGTGACGCGTGACGATTCCGCGGATGGTGGGAGAGTGCTTCAAGGCCAGCAGTAGTCCGGCAGCGTTCTCTCCGGCGCCGCCGAATGCGGCCTCGACCTCGATGCTCTCGAGCCCCTTTACAATCGCCTCGTAGACCCTCACCAGACAACCTTTCGGCGCAATGTATGTAGTGAGACGCGCGGGTCGCTGCGCGGGTTGGCTCGGTAGTGCGCGTTGCTTGATCTGGTCCCCAGCACAAGCCGACACCGTCGCACGATTTCCTATGACCTGCTTCACGGTACCGCGGGCTGCATGTCACCAGCAATGGCAAACCGACAACTCGGTCCTTTTGCGTTCCGCGTTCCGCGTACGCGGGGTCCGACCGGTCCCTGTCCACCCAAATCGCCTGGGGTAGTTGGCCTCAATCATTCTCGAGCACCGCGCACGGTCCTGGCCGTTTTCGGATTTTGATTCTGCCGTGGACCCGGTGGCCGGCAACGGGCAATTGCCCGACACGGTCGGGTGGCTGCCGGGTTCCATTGTCCCGGAGGCGGAGTTCCTTTCGTCTCGGACGGTCGGATTCGTTCTGGTCACGTCGGGGCTGGCAGGAGTTGAGGCGGCTGAGTCCGATGGTGATCGCCTCTGCCCAGGGTGCTCGGGCCGCGAGTTTCAGCCGGGTGCGTCGGGCATGGGGGACGATCCTGCCGGCGACCGAAAAGATCCGTAGCAGCAAGCGCTTCGGCTCCCAACGCTCGGCGGGGTGCTCGTGCAGGGCGAGCATCTGGGTCCAGGCGGCGAGTTCGCAGGCGAGCCGCACGACGGGGAGCCAGATCCGAGTTCTGGTCGAACGTGCAACGGAAGAATTGCTCAGCCCGGTGCTTTTCGCCATCCGGATCCTGTCCTTACCATCCGGATCCTGTCCTTACACCGGGCGCGACGCCGGTGCCGCAACTCCAGGTCCGGGGCGGACCACGCCGGGTATTGGTCGAGCGCGGTCAGGCGCAGCCCGTCGTGATTGGTGAACCGCAGCTGGGCGCCGGGATGCGGCTGTTCCTTCTGGGCGATCACCCGGATACCCGTAGGCCAGGTGGACAGATCGAGCGACAGAGCCCCGCGGAGTGGCGGACTTCGGATCGGGTGCGAGATCGCGTAGTGATGAACGAGACATGGTGAATGCCAGATGATTTCGAGTTCTCCTGTCGGCATCCGGATGGTTGTGGTGGCGGCGTGTTCCTTCGCGGCGATCACGGCCCGTAGTTCGTCCATGCTGACGGCGGCCGGCATCGGTTCTCTCAGCGAGATCACCGGTCCCCCCGGGGGGACCGCGGCGGACTCGCCAGCGCCACGTCGACGTCGAGGCCGAATCCGGACAAGCGCGGCGTCTTGATGTTGCGCACGACGCCCGCCCTGTACAGCAGCCACACCGCGAGCAGGATCGCCGCCGGCCACGCGATCGCGGTGACGACGTCCGCGGCCTTGAAGGGTGTCAGTCATGTCGGCGGTGACCCCCTTCCGTTCGGTTGATCGGCTTCTCGTCCCGCGGGCGGGTTGCTGTGAACCATCGTGGGGTGCAACCCTCGCTATGCCGCGATGCCCACGTTGTCGAATGCCGTCGCGACGGCGACCAGTTTGGTGGCTTTCACGTCCCTCGGGTCCGATCGGAACAGCGTTCGGGCGGCGAGTTCGACGCCGCGCCGGCTGTCGGCGAAGCCGGATGTGCGCGATAGGAATTGCGTCAGGGCCAGATAGAACAGGGCGGCGCATTCGCCGGCGGTGAACACGAATCCGCCCCGCGCGTCCTTGGACGTGATCAGGTTGAATGCCGCCTTGTTGTGGATGCCGCTGTTGGTGTGGACCCCGCCGTGGTCCTGGTCGGTTGGCAGGACGACGAAGTCGTTCATGTGTGCGGGTTGGTTGCGTTTGGTGGGGTCGCTCATGTCCCGCAGCGGCAATCCGGTGCTGTTGAGCTCCTCGCCCATCTCCCAGTCCCAGTTCGCGACATCGGGTTCGTGCTGGTTGGCGATAATGATGCCGAAGATGTCCGAGTAGGACTCGTTCAAGGCGCCGGATTCGGACTCGTAGTCGAGCCGGGCGGTCCGGTCGGTCAGCCCGTGGATGATCTCGTGGGCAACGACGTCCTTGGCCACCGCGTACGAACGGAGTTCGTTGTCGACGATCCGCTGGCCGTACACCATCTGCGAACCGATCCACGCGGCGTTGCGCCATTCGCCGTTCGGTGAGGGCTGGCGGATCGATGTGCAGTTGACGCTCGACACGAACGGTTCCCCCATGTTGTCGAGCCCGTTGCGCCGCAGCACGGTCACCAGGAACTCCGCCACCTCCATCGCGTTGGCGTGAGCACTGACGGCGCCCCCGCTCCACTCGGGCGGGTTGTCAACGGGCTGACCGGGCAGTTCCTGGAATCGGGGTTCGAGCTTTCTCATGCCGAAGTCGAAGGTCTGGATGTTGCGGACCTGGTCGTTGAGTCGACGGCTTCCGTTGCCGTCGCGCTGGATCCTGATGTGCCGGATCGCACCCAGCCCGTCGACGGCGTCGGCCTCGTCGGCCGACCAGGTCACCGTCTGGCTCCGCGACAACCGCGCGACGAGCTCACCCGAATGCGCGTCGACAACGTAATCCAGCAGTTCGGGCACCGGCGGCTTCGCCGCCTGAGGCGAACCGTTCGACTCGTGGCGCACGTCCTTCGCTATGTAGACGAGCCGCCACCTTCCCCCCTCGGCGGCCTTGTCGAAGTAGTAGTACAGGCGCGGCGGCTCGGCCAGCGGTAGCGCCGCGTCACCGGCGTCCTCGCGGATCACGGACTGGGCGTCCGCGGGCGAGACGGTGGCGACCGGGTCGACCCCGTCGGGGTCACCCAGTGCGGAGCTGACCGCGAGCAGCGAGTTCTCCTCGTCCAGTTCGATGGTGACCAACGACCCGTACACCGGTATCCGGTGGTGGCACTGGGCGAACTTGACGATCCTGGCGCCGGTGAGCGGCACGGTCTCCGCGCCGATCGTCCGGTATTCGGCACCCACGTCACCCGACTCCGGCGCCGTCAGCGACGGCACCTGCGGGCTTGCGATCATCTGGTTCAGGTACCTCCGAGCGGCCGTCTCCGGGTCGAGCGTTCGTGTCTCGGTGTCGAGTGAGCGCGCGGTGTCGGCGCTCTCGGCGTTGAGGGCGGCGATCGTGGGGCCCTGCACCTCGTCATCGCTGTGCATGGTGAAGTTGTCGAGACCGTTGCCCTGCATGGCCAACTCCTATCGCTCGGATGCGCTGCCGTACTTCAGCGTCACCACCTGCGCGCCGTCGGTGGTGACGCTGACGACGAAGAGATTGTCGAATTCGCGCTCACCGATCTCGGGTGGAGTCGGTGCGGCGCCGAGTTCTGCGATCATCTCGGGAACGGTGTTGCTGTGGCCCACCACCAGAACGACCTCACCGAGAGCACCCGCGCGGACCTGCCGCGCAAACTTCGCCGGCGGCGGAACCTGTCGCGGCTGCACTCGGATGCGGGTGGCCAGCGGCGCCGCTGTCTGCTTCGTGCGAAGGAACGACGACGTGAACACCGCGTCGACCCGTGCGGCCCCGACGGCGTGGGCCAGCGCCTCCGCCCGCTCGATGCCGACGGCGTTCAACTCCGGGTCGGGAGATACGGCGGGCAGGTCGATGTCCGCGTGCCTCGTCAGCAAGACCGTCGTCATGCCGTCCTCGCGGCCCGGTCGATTCGGAGATCCGGTATCTCTCCGGTCACCGGCCTTCGTGCCGTCCGAATGTCCGGATCCGGCGCCGGCAGCGCTGGATCTCGTCGCTCTCGGGCCGAAGTGGGGCCATGCCAGCACGACATCCGGGTTCGGGATGGACCCGGACGTGCTCGAGCTGTCCCACCTTGGTGTATTCGACATATTCGTGGGCGAGAATCCATCATGGCCAGGACTTTCGGGCGTGACGGGAATCGGGGGCGCACCGTGTGACCAAGCGACGATGCCCCCGTGCATCGAACAGTCTTCCATCGGGCCCGCATTCACAGTTCTGCTCCGCTCGAGAGCCGCTGCACGGCACAGCCGGCGCTCGTGGGGCGAGACGTCGCTGCGAAGTTCCACCCATAAGGGTGCGTCACGATGTCGATCCAGACACGAGTATCGGACTACTCGATTTCGGACCCCCAACGCCTGCCCCGACACCCGACTGTTTGGGCTGAATCCGCTCCGGGAGTCGGACAGCCGAACCATCGCCGAAAAGTGGGGATGTTCGGTAAAGACCGACTCCAGCAGACGACCGGCATGTACACGCGACGCTATCCGGCTGCGCCGACCATCAGGCAGGTCAACGGGTGACCGACCTGACCGCCTCTGCCCTGCAACCCCTTCGGTGCGTCGGCGTTGTAGCCGGCGACGAACGGGTGTCGGTGCACTAACGGGCCGGCCTCGCGATCACC
>NZ_BAABFB010000095.1:0-1568 GCF_039540555.1 Rhodococcus olei
CATCGACTGCGTGACTCCGAGCTCGGCGCACAGCGCAGCGAAATCCTTTGCTGTGTATTGCGATCCGTGGACGCCCTTCTGTGTGTCAAGCGGCCGGTGCGAGTTGCCGGGTGACTCGGTCACGGTCCTTGAGGAGGTAGAAGATCTCGCGCGCGATGAAACGTTTGAGGCATCGCAGGATCTCGGGATTGGAGTGCCCGACAGCACGTTTACGAGCGACGTAAGCCTGGGTCTTCGGATCCACCCGCCATCGGCTGACTGCGATCATGTGCAGCGCGGAATTCGCGGCCCTGTCACCACCGCGGTTGAGGCGATGACGGGTGGTCATCCCGGAGGACGCCGGGAGCGGGGCGGCCCCGCACAGCATGGCGAACGACGCCTCCGAGGTCAGCCGCTCGGGATTGTCGCCGGCAGTGATGAGCAACTGGGCAGCGGACTGGTAACCGACTCCGACGCGCTCGAGCAGGGTGGGCACCAGCTCGTCGACGAGGGCGTGAATCGGGCGGTCGAGGTCGGCGATCTCGTCGTGCAGTTCCAGGTATCGGCGGGCGAGGTGCTTGAGTGCGATCCTGGTGGCAGTGGTCGGGTCGCGGAAGTCGGTCAAGTCGGGCCGCCAGGCGGCGAGGGTGCGGATCAGCTGCATCCGGGTCAGGTTGCGGATCTGATCCCGCAATTCCTCAGGCGCGGAGATGATCTGCGACTTGATCATCTGCAGCGCGACCCTGCGGGCAGCAACGGCCGTCTTTCGGGTGACCTGCAGAACCCGTAGCGACTCCACCATTCCGTCGCGGGTTTTCGGTGTGACGGTTCTGATCTGGGCGAACGCGGCGTGGGCGGCGTTCTCGGCGTCGATGGTGTCGTCCTTGCCACGTCGGCGCCGATCGGACCTGTCGGGTGCGGTGACCTCGAGAACCTCGAGCCCGGCATTGTCGAGGAATCGGAGCAGGCCGGCACCGTAGGAGCCGGTGCACTCGACGCCGATCCGGGCGAGGTCGCCGTGGCTGCGCATCCAGCGCAGCATGGCCCGGTATCCGGCTCGGGTGGTGGAGAAGAATTCGGTCGCGACAACCCTGTCGGTGGCGTCGACGATGGCGGCGACGTGGAGGTCCTTATGAGTGTCGACTCCACCGACGATCACCGGGGAGACGGCGGAAGACGGAGCGGGGCGTGTGGTGGGGGAAACGGTCATGCACGTGCCTCCGATTCGGTCGGGACAACAACGCAGGTCGCCCTCAGCCGAACCGGAGGCCTGGACAAGACAGTAAGGAGACGACTCTCGTCAGGCCCTTCTTGAGTCACATGGCTCCAGCGAGACCGAAGGCCTCGCCGGAGGCGCTCCCGAGCAACCGACATGTCCGAGGAATGACACCGAAAACGGGTCGATCGGAGTGCGGGTCAGGATGCTGCGAGAACACCTCCAGCACCACGATAGAACCCGAGCTGGTCGATCGCTGTGCGAGTCAGGAAACTCGGGAACACCTGGCAAGAACAGTCTTACTATCAGAGTGGAATACGGCGCCGGAGAGGTCGCCGCGCGTGACCGCAGCGGCGGACAGAGCGTCTGCGAC
>NZ_BAABFB010000096.1:0-11583 GCF_039540555.1 Rhodococcus olei
TCAGGCTGCTGCCCACAGCAGCCTGAAACTCAAGCCAACTCTTGGTTTCCTAGCGACCAAGCTCGCTAGAAGGTTTCCTCGATCGCCCACCGAGTTCCGGCGACTGTAGCGAGGTCGCGGCGAGTGGCACGTTTCGCGCGTTGCACAGGTAGTGCGCGAGATCGGTGGGGGAGGTGCACGAGCGCCGGGCCAGCAGCCAATAATCCTGCTCGGGCGAGCCCGCGCCCTGCACCGTCACCCGCGCCCAGTCGAAGAGCCGGATCCCTCTGGCGCCGTCGCCGGCCGAGCGGGTGTGCCATGCCTGTGGTTGCAAGCCGGCGATCGTGGTGTCGGCCCGAGCTCGACGTTCCCGGTGGTGATCACCCGCTGGTTGACCGGCACCGGGAACGTCGAAAGGCCGAGTTCTGCGACCGCGAGTGCTGCTCGTATACCTCGTCGCCGGTCAGCCACTGCGCCAGGATCCCTGCGGCGACGGCACGTGCGAGCATCGCGATTGCCAACTCGGGTTTGGTCGCGAACTCCCGGCCTGCGGGCATGCCCGCAGGCCGGTGCACCGGTCCCGGTCGCCGGTCCACGCCTTGGGCAGGTAACAAATCCAGGTCGATCAGGGTCCGCCCGGTCGGCGTGGCGTAGGTCAGAAAACACCCCGACCTGACAGTTCTCGATCCGCCCGCGGTACCCGAGTACTGCCGCACCACCCCGGCCGAGCGGGTGCCCTACTTACACCACCTGGTGTCGGCGAGGCTCCGATCGCGAGAACCGATGCCCGATCAGCGTATCGATCTCCGCCAAACCGTCCGCCCACTCACGCGCCTCGACCACGTACACATCATCGTCGGTCTGCGCGGGAAATCGGACCCGAATCTCGACACAGTGGCCATCACCTGGCGTCACCGCATCGACATGAACGACACGCCCGCAAGACCAAACTTACGCGACTGTAGGTCTAGACTGTCACGGCCGCACGTCGTGGCTCGTCGACGTAGTCGGACCGATCGAACTCGAGAGTCCGCTGCCAGTAGTCGATGTACTTCCACGGGCTGCTGATCACGATTCGTCCGGCGTCATTGCGGTAGTACGTCGTCATGCCCTGGTGAGACCAGATCGATCTCGACAGCGCCTCGTCGAGGTCCTCGTTGTACTCGCGAAAGACCTCTTCGCGCACTTCGGTGCTTTCCAGATCGTTGGCGATGAGGTGTCCGATAGCCTGCATGATGTAGCGGACCTGGAACTCGGTCGCAATGACTGCACTGCCCCCGTGCCCGGCGTTGGTATTCGGGCCGTTGACGATGAAGAAGTTCGGAAAGTCCGGGACGGTGACCCCCAGGTAAGCACGGGCATCGTCCTTACCCCACTGGTCGCGGAGCGTCTGACCGGACGTGCCGCGAATCTCCATCGGCCAGAGGAACTGGAGCGTCTTGAACCCGGTCGCGAGGACGAGAACGTCGGCCTGGTATTCGCCGCCGGAGGCCGTGACGATGGTATTGCCACGCACCTCCGCGACTGCTTCGGTGACCAGGTCCACGTCGTCGCGGCGAACGGTCCGGAACCAGCCGTTGTCGAGGAGTGGCCTCTTGCCGTACGGCGGGTAGTCGGGAAGGCAGGCGTCGAGGAGATCCTGACGGTCGCCGAGCTCGGACTCGATGTACTTGGTCAGGAAGATGCGGTGGCGCTCGTTGTCCGCATTGATCGACCGCTCGGGATGCGGCCACGACGGATCGATCTGAAGCGAGGGATGCAGACGGTCACTGAAGTTCCAGAACGCCCGCAACCGATACCACGCCCCGTAGAAGGGCACGTTCTCCAACAGGTATTCCGTCCCCGGTGCCACGTTGCGGTGATAGTTCGGGTGCGGAAGTGCCCACTGCTTGGAGCGCTGGAAGACAGTCACCTTTTCGACCTCGTCGGCGATGGAAGGAACCAGCTGCATCGCGCTCGCTCCTGTCCCAATGACGGCCACGTGCTTTCCGGACAGGTCGACGTTCGGATCCCATTCCGCGGTATGCATGAAAGGTCCCGGGAAGGTGTCCAGGCCGGGTATGGGAGGCACGGACGGCCGATTGACCATCCCAACCGCACTGATGAGGATGTCGGTCTCGAGCGTGCTCGTCGATCCGTGCTCGTCGTGGATTTCCACCCGCCAGACCGCCGCCTCGACATCGTAATCGGCACGCACGACCTCGGTCCGGAACCGAATGTGTCGGCGTACGTCGTGTTCGTCGGCGAGCCGACTAAGATACTCGAACACCTCACCGCGCTTTGCGAAATAGCGCGACCACTTCGTATTCGGCTCGAACGAGAACGAGTAGAGGTGGCTTGGGGTATCGACACCGCATCCGGGATAGACGTTCTCGAGCCACGTTCCCCCGAGATCCGGATCCTTCTCCAAGATAGTGAAGTCAAGTCCGGCGGACCGGAGTTTGATGGCCGTGCACAGTCCGGACAGTCCGGAACCGATGATCACGATCCGCGGGGCGCGTCCCTCGACGACCGGAGGTAGGTCGACGTCGCGGCTGATCAGTCCCATCTCCTCGCTCAGCAGCGGGCCATAGCTTTCCGGCACCGACTCGACGAGCGCAACCGAAAGCATCCGCGCGACCTCATCCGGAGTCGGATTCGCAGGATGTAGATCACCGGCACGATATGCGATCACCGCGTCCGCGGCCGCGTCACGGATCTTCTGCTGAATCTCGGGAGTCAGTCCCCCCGAATCGTTGTCGTCGAGAGGTTTGCCCCGCTGGGGCCGATAAGGCTCCTCCAGCCACGATTTGTCGCCGGTCAGTTGCGCAAGTACCAGCACGAGGGTGGGGATATTGGCGTCGGCGAGAGCCTCGCGCAGGCGCTCGTTTTCATCGGTGCGCTCGTTCTGCTCAGCCGGCGGTGGAATCTGGTGCGGCACAACGGTCTCCTCTTGTAAGGCAGGTTGATGGCGTGGATTCGCGGAGTTCGGCTCGGGTGGGCGGCGTGGCCGGTAACCGGCGTGGCCGGAAACCGTCGTGGACCGACGGTCCGCGAACGAACCGAGGTAGTTTTGATCTCGCTTGTCTCAATATAAGGTGGGTGACGTGATCCGTCAATGTTGCAGAGGTGAAAGGGGTTGTAGGCTCTCGCGAGCGTTCGCAGTCATGAGGCGAACTATCGTGAGATCTACACGGCGTTGTTGGCCAGAGATGAATCGGAGGGACGTGCTGTGGCTCCGTCCAAGACCAAGAGCGGCAATCAGCTGGAATCGGCCGGTGGGAGCACTGTGACGCGTACGCCGGGTCGGCCCCGCCGCGAGATCGACATGGATGCGGTTGCTGACGCTGTTGCCCACTTGTACGCGGAGGGTGGTTACGACGCAGTGACGATCGAGGCCGCCGCCGAAAGGTTGTCGGTCTCGAGAGCGACGCTCTACCGGACGGTGCCGAGCAAGGAAAAGCTCCTCGGAATCGTCTTCGAGCGAAGCACCCAGGACTTACACGCAGCCGCGATGCAACTGGTTTCCGAAACCTCCACGTCAGCGGAGGCGCTCTTCGGATTGGTCCGGTTGCATATCCGCGCGGCGGTGAACATGCGCCACCACCTGGCGGTGTTCTTCGGCGGCGCCGGCCTTCCCCGCGACGTCTATGAGCGCTGGCTGGAGTGGACACACGAGTACGAACAACTCTGGGTCGACGTCGTCGACAAGGCGATGTGCGACGGTGTGCTCGATGCCGCGGATCCGCGATTGACGACTCGACTATTGCTCGGCATGGTCATCTGGGTGTCACGGTGGTATCGGCCCACCGAGGGGTTGACACCCGACGAGATTGCGGACGCGGCGGTCGCACTGATCTCCCGCCGTCCGAACAATTACGCGATGCTACCGGTCGACCCAGGTGAAGGTTGATTCCTTTTCCGCGCGACGCGTCCGGAACCGGTTCGCCGGTGCCTGGTGATCCGGCCAGCCGAACGAGATGCCGCAGACCACCAGGCGGTTGTCTGGGAGGTCGAAGTGGCGCCGGATGAAATTTGAGTGGGCTGCGAAGGCGGCCTGGGGTATGGCGCCGAGTCCGAGGCTTTGGGCCGCCAGCAGGAAGGTGTTCACATACAGGCCGCAGTCGACGGCGCCGTAGACTCCGAGATCGGCTTCCGTGGTGACAACGGCTGTGTGCGGTGCACCGAAGAACTCGAAGTTCTTGGCGGCCTGGCGTGCGGACGCCTCACGGTCGCCTCGGGCAATGCCCAGGCTCTCATACAGTTGGGACCCGCACTCGCGGCGCCGAATCTGGTAGATGCCCGTGTAGCTCGCAGGAAAGGGAAAATCGGGGCTCATGTCATCGGATCGGTTGGCATGACTCGACAGCTCTCGCCGGAACCGCTCGGTGCCGTCGCCGTCGGTGACGACGACGTGCCAGGGCTGGGTATTGCACCACGACGGGGAAAGTCGGGCGAGGTCCAGGACCTGCTCGATGGTTTCTCTGGGTACAGGCTCGTCCAGAAAGCCCCGGCAGCTCCACCGGTCCTGAAGCAGGGTTGACAGCGTCGCGGCGTTGTCTGAAGCAGTGTCGGTCTCGATAGTAGTCATAGGGTGCCTCCGGACTGCTCGGGAACCGGCCACCCGGTCGGGCACCGGCACTCACTTCCATGTTGATGTGAACGATCGTTCCGATCAACTGTACATTCTGCAATAGGCGGCTGGTGAACGTGCCCACCGCCGAAAATTGCCTGCGAAACGATCGTAGACACCTGTGCGGCATGTCACTATGATTATGAGACGAACTAAGTCAAAATTGTGAGCCTGACTCACGAACAAGCGCACCGGCGCGCGTCCACTCCGTGGTGGCTCGCGCTCGACATCACGATGGATGGAGCACTGATGACCGGCCTGGCCATACTGCACGATCGACAGTCTCGCGAATACGTGGACGGCGGCGACACGCTCATGCACGCTCTGGACCGGGCAGTCGCCGCCCGCGGAGACGAGATCTTCTTGGACTTCGCCGGCCGCACCTTCACCTACCGCCAGACCAAGGAGCGCGCGGTCGAGCTCGCCCGCGGGCTGCGATCGCTGGGGGTGGGCGCAGGCGACCGTGTCGTCACCCAGTTGCGCAACAGCGAAGACGTCATCTTCAGCTGGTTCGGGACCAACCTGCTCGGCGCGGTGTGGGTGCCGGTCAATACCGCGTATCGAGGTGAATTCCTCCGCCATCAGATCGCCGATTCCGGCGCCGAAGTGGTCATCTGTGAGACGGAGTATACGGACGGTCTCCTAAGTGTCGCCCTCCCCGACGTCAGGGCGATCCTGGTCCGTGGTGCCGCCTCGGAGTGGTCCGATGGCCGCGTCCATTCACTCGATTCGTATCGGATCCGGATCGCCGATGGGGACCCTGTCGAGCACGCGGCGAAGCCCAGCGACCTGACCTGCCTGCTGTATACGTCGGGAACGACCGGCCCCTCCAAGGGCTGCATGATGAGCACTAATTATCTGTGCAACATGGGGTATCACTCCAACACCGCAGTTCCACCGTTGCCGAACGAACGCAACTGGACGTGCAATCCGATGTTCCACATGTCCGCGCTCGGCGGCATCGTGGCCACCTTGCTCAACCAGGGCAGCATCTCGATCGTCGAGCAGTTCTCGGTATCGAGCTTCTGGTCGGAGATAGAGCGCAGCGGAGCCACTACCGCGCTGCTTCTCGGCCCCGCGTTCAACTGGCTCGCCAACGCCGACGACACCCCTGAGATGCTGCGGTGTGTGGGCCAGCTCCGCGCGGTCACCGGGTACGTCGCCCCTGAGGTAGCGCAGGTCTGGAGGACGCGTTTCGGTGTCAAGCACATGAACCGGTACGCCTACGGTCAGACAGAAGGCGTCTGGCTCACGGTGACCCCGGCCGAGGACACCGATCTACCGGCCGGCTGTGTCGGCAGGATCTGTGAGGATTTCGACATCCGGGCCGTCGACGACAACGATGTCCTCCTCCCGGACGGGCAACCGGGTGAGATCGTGTTCCGACCGAAGCGACCCAATGTCATGTTCACCGGCTACTGGAAGCGTCCCGACGAGACCGCGAAAGTCTGGCGGAATCTGTGGATGCATACCGGGGACATCGGGTTCATCCAGAACGGATATCTGTTCTTCGTCGACCGGAAGAAGGACTACCTGCGCAGCCGCGGCGAGAACATCTCCAGCTTCGAAGTCGAGCGTACCTACCAGCAGCATCCCAGTGTGAGCGAGGCAGCGGTGTACGCCGTCGGCGAAGGCGTCAGCGAAGGTGAGATCAAGGTGTCAGTGGTCCTCCGCGACGGCGCGAGCCTGTCCTGTGAGGAACTGTGCACATGGTCGATCGAACACCTTCCGTATTTCGCGGTTCCCCGGTACTTCGAGATCCGGGACGAGTTGATCAAGACCCCTACAGGCAAGATTCAGAAGTTCAATCTGCGCGCAGAAGGCATCTCCGAATCGACGTGGGACCGCGTCGCGGCAGGGATTACCGTGCGCCGACGGTGAATCCGAAATCTCGACAAACGAACCTTGAGTCGATCTTCGTCACCCCCATCCATCCCGCTCACTTCGACTGCACGTACCGAGCGATCTGTAAAAAGGAGGATTCACTGTGACCGTAGCCGGTCTTTCAGCGACGGGTCAGGGGTCACACGCCGACTCCGGTGCCCAGTTTTCCGGCCTCGCGGCTCGGCTGATCGCTGCAGTCTCCCGCGAGCTCGAGCAAATCGGGTCGGCAGTCAACGACCGTGAGACCGCCGCCAAACTCCAGCACGCGCGGGGGATCCTCGACTGGGTCGGTCGCACGGCACGGTCGGAGACCGGAGTGGTAGCCGACCTCGAATCGCAGGTGCTCGTCCTCACCGGAACCGGAAGCCCGGACTCCACGGCCCCTGAACTTGCTGCGACAGTGCATCGGCTGCTCGTCGCCCGCGGCCAGCTTACTGCGGACGGATCGCACACGGTCACCGCCGGTGATGAGCCTGCGGAACCGCCACTGTCACCCGAGCGGGTCACCGGATACCTCCGCGGACGCGCCGGTGGAGTTGATGACGTGGCGCATAGCGTGCGCACCATCCACGGCGGCTTCTCCAAACGGACGATGGTGATCTCATGCACTCTCGCCGGAGAGTCATGTGAGATCGTGATCCGTCAGGTCCCTCTCGGTCGATCGGGCCGTTCGCTCGCACCGGAATTCGACGTCGTACGGGCGGCGCATGCAAGCGGACTCCCTGTTCCCGAGCCGCTATGGATCGAGCCCAACGACAACTCGCTCGGTGGACCGTTCTTCGTTACTCGGCGTTCGGCGGGCGAGAACCTCGGCGACGTCTGGGGGCCCGCTGGCGCGACCAGCGAAATCTGTCTCGAGGTGGCGAAGCTCTACGCTCGCTTGCATGCGATCGATGTCGAAGGTCTGGAAGCGCCAATCTCACCCAGGACCACGCGCACCGAGTTGGAACAGATGCTGGACTGGCAGGAGAACACCCTCGTCAAACGGGGAATCATGGTCGAACCCGTGCTGGCAGCGTTGTTTGCCTGGCTTCGTGCGTATCTCCCGCCCGCGGCGGCACGGCGGTCGTTGATTCACGGTGACGCCGCGTTTTCCAACTTGCTGATCGAAGGAGGGCACGTCAGTGCGATCCTCGACTGGGAGGCCGCGCACCTTGGTGACCCGGCCGAAGAGTTGGCCTACCTGCGCCCGTCGATCGAGCCGGTCATGGCGTGGTCGGATTTCATGAACGCCTACGTCTCGGCCGGTGGCACCGAACCGGATCCGTCGGCATTGCGGTTCTACGAAGTGTGGCAGCACGTGTGGCGCCACATCGGATGCCTTTGGCTGTCGCAGAACTTCGACCAGAGCGGTCGCTACGCCTCGGCGGTCGCCGCGTATGTACACGGTCCGAGGTTCTTGAACGAAGCCGTCGTCGCAGCGTTTGGAACGCCAGCTCCATCAGGATGCAGGGGCACCGACAGGAAAGACACCGATGACTGACGTACCCTCAACCGCATCATCGCTGTGCGAGGCCTTTCAGAACACCTCCCTGCGATCGCCGGATTCGGTGGCATTGCGCACCCTCGGCGACGCGCAGGTAATCACCTGGCGCCAGTACGCGGAGGGGGTGCGCCGGACTGCGGAGGGCCTCCACGCGCACGGAGTGCGGCCCGGTGACCGCGTCGGGGTCATGATGGTGAACCGTCCCGAGTTTCACATCGTCGACACCGGCGCCCTCCATGCTCGGGCGGTCCCAGTCTCGATCTACAACTCGCTGCCGCCTGAGCAGATCGCATGGATTCTCGACGACGCCGGAGTCGAGGTCATGATTACCGAGGCCCGCTTCGTCCCGGTCCTTCTCGCCGCGCAAGAGCACCGCTGGCGCGCGAGGGTCCTAGTCTCGATCGATCAGCCGGCCGAGGGGGCACTCACACGCGACCAGTTCGAAACCGTCTCAACCGGATTCGACTTCGACGCCAGTTGGCGGGCGGTGTCGTCGACAGACTTAGCCACCATCTCCTACACTTCGGGGACCACCGGTAATCCGAAGGGAGTCGAACTCGAACACCGGGCGGTGCTCGGCAACTTGCGCGCAGTGGAGTCGGTGCTAGGAACGGTGCCCCATCCACGCGTCGTGTCGTTCCTCCCCGCTGCGCACGTCGCGGAACGCGTGTTTTCGCACTACCCCAGCATCCTGCACGGATACACCCTCACCTGTTGCCCCGACCCCGCGGACGTCGTCCGCCACCTCATCGATACCAGGCCGCACTACGTCTTCTCACCCCCGCGACTGTTCGAGAAACTCAGAACCGGCATCGAGGCCGCGGTCGCCGCCACCGCGGGCGACGACCGTAAGACCATCGACGACGCCCTCGCTCTCGGATACGAGAAGGTAGACCTCGAGCAGCGCGGTGCAGCCGTTCCCGCCGGCTTGGCCGTTCGCTACGACCAGGCGCGCATCCACTTGACCCGGCTGCTGGGCGCGGTCGGTCTCGACCACGTTCAGGTAGCCTTGACCGGGTCGGCGCCCGTCAACCCGGACCTGCTGCGATTCTTCCTCGCCCTGGGCCTGCCCGGACTCGAGGGCTGGGGGCTGTCGGAGGCGTGCGCCTTCGCGACAATGAATCGACCGGGTTCGATGCGGTTGGGTAGCGCGGGGCTGCCTCTTCCCGGAATGGCGATCCGTCTTCTCGACGACGGCGAGATCCTCCTCCGAAGCCCGTGGTTGATGAAGCGCTACCACAACCGGCCCGAACTAACCGCTGAAACCATCGATTCCGAGGGGTGGCTCCATACCGGCGATATCGGCACTATCGATGACGAGGGGCGAGTTGCGATCGTCGATCGCAAGAAAGAGCTCATTATCAACGCGTTCGGCAAGAACATGTCACCGGCGAACATCGAAGCGACACTGAAGGACGCGAGTCCGCTCATCGCGCAGGCATGCGTTATCGGTGACAATCGTCCATACAATGTCGCTCTCGTCGTTGTCGATTCCGTCATCGCCGGCGTAGAAGTTCGGCCGCACTTGTCCGGGCAGGACAGACTCGATGCGATCACAGCGCTGGTCACCGAGTCCGTCGCTCGCGCCAACAAATCTCTGGCCAGGGTGGAGCAGATCAAGAAATTCACACTGCTGCTCGACGAATGGCTACCCGGTGGTGTCGAGCTCAGCCCGACGATGAAGTTACGGCGGAAGGCCATCTCCGCACGGTATCAAGCCTGCATCGAAGCGATGTACGCCGACGCCTCGGATCGAACCGCGTTCACAGAGAGGGGCTGACCAATGCCGACCATCGGTGGAAGCGTGGTCCACAATGCTCACCGGGTTCCCGATCGCGACGCGGTTGTGTTCGGCGCCAGACGGTGGTCGTGGCGCGAACTTGATTCCGAGGTGGCCCAGACCGCCGCGGTACTCGACTCCATGAGACTCGGACACGGTGACCGGTTCGCATTGATCGCCGCCAACACGCCGGAGTTCGTGATTGCCGCCTTCGCTGCACTGCGCCTGGGCGGTATCGTCGTACCCGTAAACGCCCGCCTCGCAATCCCCGAGATCCGTCACATCCTCTCCGATTCGGGAGCGACGATCGTCGCATCGGGTCCCGACTACGCCGACAAGGTCGAGGCCGCACTTGACACACATGTGCTAGCCGGCACCCGCGGTGTCAGCCTCGGGCCGGGCTCATCATTACCAGATCTCTTCGCCGCACAGACAGGGATCCCGCCGATCACAGAGGATCGTGCCAGCGAGTCCGATGACGCGTTCATCGTGTACACCTCCGGAACGACCGGATCACCCAAAGGCGTGCTGCTCGACCACCACCGAGCTGTCTGGGCCGCGCTCGCACAAGTTGTGTCACTGGGACTGCGCGACGGCATCCGTTACCTGCACTTGCCTCCTCTCTATCACTCCGGAGGAGTGGTCTTTCTCAACGCGACGACCCTTGTCGGGGGCACCAACATCCTGATCCCCGCATTCGACCCCATGACGGTTCTCGACACCATCCAATCCGAATCGGTCAATGCCCTCCTGGGTGTACCCACGATGTACGAATTCCTCCTTCGCCATCCCCAGATCTCCCAGTACGACACGTCAAGCTGGCGTACCGGCGTCTTCGGGGCCGCACCGATGCCCGAATCGACGATCCGGAAGCTAATCGATACCTTTCCCACCGTCGAGTTCTTCCAACAATGCGGGCAGACCGAAGCGGGCCCCACCGGGCTGTATTCGACAATGGAACAAGTACGTGCTCAGCCCTTTTCATCCGGTCACCAGGCGCAACCTTTCGTTGAGGCGAGGTTGGTCGACCGGTCGGGCGCCGACGCTGGCACGGGAGAAATTGGGGAACTGCACCTCCGCGGAGAGCCTGTCATGAAGGGCTATTGGGGTCGGCCAGAGGAAACGAACGAGACGCTCCACAACGGTTGGCTCGGTACTGGTGATCTCCTCGAGCTCGCACCCGATGGTTCCATGCGCTTGGTTGATAGGGCCAAGGACGTCATCATCTCGGGTGGACGAAATATTTACTCCGCCGAGGTCGAACAAGTGTTGCGTGAGCATCCCGACGTCGCGGACTGCGCGGTGATCGGACGAGACGAACCCGACTGGGGTGAAATGGTCGTCGCTGTCGTGACACCCATTGATGGGCGCCCGCTGACCCTCGACAGCATCCGCCAACACTGCAGCGCGTTTATCGCCGACTACAAGCTTCCGCGTGACCTCGTCATCGGTGCGATACCGCGTAACGCTGCCGGGAAGATACAAAAACACCTCTTGCGGGCACGCTGACGTACCCATAAGGCAGCGATCCGCCCGGCGCCGACCGCTGCTCGGTGTGACTTGAAGCCCCGGGAGGAGCCACATGCGGTGGCTGGGATCCGTCAGGCTGCACCACCGTGCGACGGTTCTCTTCTCGACGCGTATCCGGGGACTGTCCGATGAACGGCTCTGGCGCACTTTCGGTGGTGGTCGGGCGTGTCGTGCCCCGACTCGGGATACTGGCCTGGCCAGCATGGGTCTTGTGCGATGTGGCGGATTCTCTGGTCAGGACGGTGATTCGCCCCGGGTTTCTTGGAGGCTGATGACCCGGAAGGATCGGCATCATGCCTGCACCGAGGAAGT
>NZ_BAABFB010000097.1:0-32086 GCF_039540555.1 Rhodococcus olei
TCAGGCTGCTGCCCACAGCAGCCTGAAACTCAAGCCAACTCTTGGTTTCCTAGCGACCAAGCTCGCTAGCGACCAAGCTCGCTAGGCCCTGTTTCAAATGTGGTGACCTCGAACATCGACCCGGTACGGGCGTGTCGGTGCCGCTGAACGAGTGAGGTCTCCGGCATTCATTGGGTGATCGACCGGCGGCACCGAAACCGCTGCAGCTCCTCGAGCCGCTCGGAGAACCTGGTGGGTGTCATCCCGAATTCGACGAGGATGTCGGCGGCGCTCGGACCTCCGAAGGGCTCCCAACGTTGTGCGAAATCGAGCAGTTCTTGCTCGTGTGGGTTCATGCGATCCTGCTCCTAGCAGTGACGGTCCTTCTGATCAGCGGGCAAGGGGGTCTGCCCGGCGGATGATTCGCCCGCAGAGGCCAGATCTGGCCATGCGCATCACATCCCGCCCCGGCACTGGTCTTGTCCCCAGCCGTCGTCGGGGTTCGGCCGATGTCGTCCACCGTGTCCACTCGGTAAGCGGCAGACAGACCGGTCACCGGCGTCGATCCGCGGGCCGTGCTCGCCGCACTCGCCTACACCTCCTCGATGTAGTCCATCAGTACTCCTTCGTGAGAAAGCCACACGAGCTGGGAGATTGCCCGTGTCGAAGCAGACAGCCGATCCGGAATAGCAGTGGCCATCCCGCGGATCACGGACCGCGTCAGCGCACTCACCGCTCAAGTCTGGACCTCTATTGCCGCATCGACAGCTGACAGTGCAATCACAGCCGGGCCGCCGATCCACAGCGGAATCCGCATCAATCCTCCTCGGGGGTCGACACTTTCGAAACACGCCCTAGCTGCAGAAGTCCGGTCAGGCCGTGACCGCCTCGTCCGCAGGACGGAAGTACGGGAGTGCGACGTCGTCGTCCACGACGTGAAACTCCACCTGGACACGCTGTCCAACGTGCACGTCATCGGGCTCGCATCCAATGATGTTGCTGATCATGTGGTAACCCTCGTCCAGCTCCACGATCGCCACCACGTAGGGCACCTCGAACGCCGGTGTCTGCGGTCTCCACACGACGGTGTAGCTGTAGACGATGCCGCTGCCGCGGCTGGTCTTCCAAGTGAACTCACGGCTCCCGGACACTCGGCTTCGGTGGGTGGGACTGAACTGGGGTGTCGATGAGTCATCGAACGCCTGATAGAGAAGCTCGCCGCGGCGGCAGCCCTCCCAGAAGATCTGTGAAAGTGCGTTCGGCGTTGCCAGCGGGATCGATCCGCGCTGCGGTCGCAGGGTCATTGTCACAACTCCGTTCCGAGGAGGATCACGTCGGAATAGAGCGCTCCGGATCCCCCGTTCGAGCACAGGGCGACCTCGGCGCCGGCAATCTGGTTGGTGGTGCAACGCCCTTGCAGCTGGTGCACACCGCGGGCGACACGCTGAAGAAGTTGGGGTCGGCCTGCGTGGCTGAAGGACATCAGCCCGCCGTCGGTCGTGATCGGGTATTCGCCGTCCGGCTCGATCCGGCCATCCATGACGAAGTCGCCCCCCTCCCCCTCCGAGCAGAATCCGAAGGCCTCGAACTGGCGAATGATCTCGAAGGAGAAAGGATCGTAGAACTCACAGACGTCGACGTCCTTCGGTGCAAGCCCGGCGGTGGTGAAGGCGATGCGTGCGGCCCGCTGACCCACTAACCCGTTCGGGGCTCCGGCAGACCGGGAACCTGTCAGGTCAAAGCTCGGCGGGTGCTGGTAAGCCGGCCCCAGGCGGTCGGCCCCGGCACCGAGAACCCGGATCGGGCGCAATTCGAGATCCTTCGCACGTGCTGGCGTCGTCAGAACCAGCGCGCAACCTCCCTCCGATGTCATCGCGCAGTCCAACAGGTGGAACGGGTCCGCCACCATCCTCGAGTCGAGGATGTCCCGAGGCGAATACGGTCCTCGTCCGTGGTAGACGGCCTGTGGGTTGATGCTGCCGTTGTTCCGGATGGTTGCGGCCACCGTGGCCAGCTGCTCAGGGGTTGTTCCGTGAACGTGCATGTGCCGACGGGCCACGAGGGCGAACTCGGCCGCCGTGTAGAGCCCGAACGGCACCACCCATTCGTTCGCTGGTCTGGTCCATGGGGCGGTCGAGCCCCGATCGCTGTAGGCGCCCGCAACGCCGGCCACCACGAGTGCCGTGGTACACATGCCCGACGCGATCGCGTGCACAGCCTCGACTACGGCTGGGATGCCGACATTGTCGAGTCCGCTCGTCATCGAGCTGTTGAGACCGAGTCCGTAGACGACCTCGCCACACATCGCCCCGAACACGCCATCGACCTCGTCAACCCGGATGCCGGTCTCGTCCAGCACGCCCAAGGCGGCCTCGAGCGAAATAGACGATGACGTTTCACCCGGCAGGGTGCGCGCCTGCCGGGTGTTGTAGGCACCGGCGATGACGACGTTCTCGTAGGGGTGGTGCGCCAATTGGCTACTTCCTTCCTTTCGTGGCACTGTCCGACACCTGGAGGATCGACCTTCCCTCGGTGGAGCGGTTGGAGCCATGGAGGCGGCTCATCTATCGCTGCGCGGGAGGCCCAGTGCCTTCTCGGCGATGAAGTTGAGCACCGTCTCGTTGTTGATAGGCGCGACCCTCTGCAGTCGGGCAAGCTCATAGAACGGGAGGATGTCGGAGTCTCGGTCGAAGGCTGCGCCGCCGAAGGACTGAAAGGTTGCCTCGTATGCATCGTAGGCGGCCTCCGAGGCCAGGAACTTCGCAGCGTTTGCAGCGGTGCCCAGGTTTCGCCCGCGGTCGAAATCCGCAGCCGCCTGGTAGATCAGGTTCCGAGCAGCCTGCAACTGCAGGTACGCGCGCGCCATCGGGTGTTGAACCGCCTGATAGCTCCCGGTGGGCCTGCCGAACGGCGCCCGCACCTTCACGAACTCGGCACCTCGGTTCAACAGGTGCATGCCCAACCCGACCGAGCCGGCAGCGCCGAGGATTCGCTCCGGGTTCAGTGCGAAGAACATGCTGCGATCCCCTTGGCCTTCCTCTCCGACGAGAGCGTCGGGCGGGAGAAGTACGTCGTCGAAGCTGACGACGTACTGCCGCTCGGGCAGGGTGGCGCTGGTCCGCATCGGGGTCATTGTCACCCCGTTTCGCGGCAGGTCAAGGATGAACAGTGAGAGTCGGGCGCGCCCGCTGTCGGTCGTTCCGGTTCTCGCCACGAGCAGCATTCTGGATGCGTCCCCGGCGCCGGATATGTAGATCTTCTGGCCGTTGACAAGCCAGCCGTCGGACACGGCCTCCGCCCGGGTGCGCATCGCGAACGCGTTCGTCCCCGACTCGGCCTCGGTCAGTCCGAAGCAGGTGATCGAGGTCCCTGTGAGGGTGCCGGGGATGAAGCTCTTACGCTGCTCAGGTGTGCCGAACTTCGCCACCACGCGGCGACAGAAGTTCGGGACGATCAGGTAGGGCAGCGGCAGTCCCGCCAGGGACAGGGTCTCCTTGAGCACTACCTCCTCCGAAATCCCTCCACCGCTACCGCCGAGGTCCTCGGCGAGCCCTACACCGAGCAGGCCCGAGTCGGCCAAGCCCTCGAGAAGCTCCGCGGGAACCCGGCCATCCTCAATGCACCCCAAGTAGTACTTTCGGTCCCACCGCGACGTCACCTCCCGGGTGGCGTCGCGCACTGCAGCCATCCGCTCGGTATCGACGCTGTCGCTCAGCAAGTTTCCGATCATCGTTATCGACTCTTTCATGTCTGGCCCGGACCGCATGGTGCCGGTTTCAGGATCAATCGCAGCGAATGTTGTTTTTTCGCAGGTAGTTTGGGATCATGCGGCGCTAACGCCGCCGTTGACGCTGATGGCTTGGCCGGTGATCTTGGCGGCACCCGGGCCGACAAGAAACGCAACCAACTCGGCGAGGTCATCAGCATCCGGCACACCGAGGCCGGCCTTCCGGCGCACTTTGTCGAAAAGGTGCGACCCGAACTCGTCCGCAAAGATCCGCTCCGCTACCCGTGTCCCGGAGATTAGGGAAGGGGTGAGGACGTTGATCCGGACCCCGTACCGCTTCGCCTCCAGAGCGACTGCGCGCGAGAACATCACGATGGCTGCCATCGCTGCGCCTACGACCGCCTCGCCAGGGGTGGCGGTTTTCGCGGCATCGGACGCGATATTGACGATCGACCCGCTACGTTGCTCGCGCATGAGCGGTAGGACCGCACGGGTCAACAAGAGGGGCGGCAATGCGACCGAGTTCAGCATCGCTACGATGTCGGCAACCGCCATCCGGTGCAGCACATCTGTGCTACCGCCCTGCGCAACCGAACACACCATGGCGTCGATGCCACCCAGGTGTTCGGCAGCGGACTCGACGATACGAGCACACCCGTCACCGTCACCGGCATCGCCGGCAACAAACCGCGCCGGTGATCCACTCGCCTCGACCGAGGCGGCAGCAGCCTTTCCCCGCTCCGCGTCTCGGCCAACCAATACCAGGCTCCCCACACCTTGACGGGCAAGGAGACGTGCCGAGGCCAGCCCGACACCTGAGGTGCCTCCGACAATCACCACCCTGCATTCATTGAGAGGCCGCGGACCTCGCAAGTGCTCAGCAGGTTCCTCCACCCTGCCATATCCCTTCGGGATCAGTTGCCCTTCCACGTCGGCTCTCGCTTCTCGAGAAAGGCTGCAGTTCCTTCGGTCGCATCGCGCGTGGCGAACACCTCGCCGTAGACCTGGTCCTCGATGGCGAACGCCTCTGCGAGACTCCCTGCCTGGAGTCCGAGGAGAGCACTCTTCTTCGTGCCTTGGATCGCAAGCGGTGCACTGCGAGTGATCTCTTGTGCGATCCGCCGGGCGGTATCCATGAGATCCTCAGGGGGGACGACCAGGTTCACCAGACCTAGGGTTTCTGCACGCTCCGCATCCACCCGATTGGCCAACAGGAGGAGCTCCATCGCGGCGGGCCAGGTCAACTGGCGGGGAAGTCTGGAGGTCGTCCCACCACCCGCGATCAATCCGCGGCGCGGTTCGGCAATCTGGAAATACGCCGATGAACTGGCAATACGAATATCCGTTCCGCCCAGCAATTCCATACCACCAGCGATGCACAGCCCGTTCACTGCGGCGATGATCGGCTTGTAGATGTCGATCCCCTTCAGTGTGGGCGAGCCACCGTCGGGGTCTCGCAGCGCGTCGCGCGTGGGCGACGCACCGGTAGTCCGGAGCTCCTCGGCGATACGGCCCATCACCGCGAGGTCACCGCCGGCACAGAAGGCGTCCTGCACCCCGGTGACAATGGCGACCCATGCATCCGGATCGGCGTCGAATGCCTTCCATGCGGCAATGAGTCCTTGACTGTGCTCAACATCCAGTGCATTTCGCTTGTCGTACCGGTCGATCATGATCGTGACGACATGATCTTCCTTCTCGTAGCGGATGGCCACCCCAACACTCCTCAATCGGCCTGATCGGCGTCGAACAGCTTCACGACTCTCTTCTTGTGGAGCAGGTCGATCGTTTGCGCGTCGTAACCGAGGCTCTCCAGGATGGGCCGCGTGTGCTCGCCGAGCTCGGGCGCCCTGCTCTGCAATGCGGGAACATGCCCACCGAAGCTCACCGGATATCCGGGAACCTTGATGCTGCCTAGATAGGGATGCTCGAACTCCTGCACGTACCCGTTCTCGATCGCCTGAGGATCTACCAGGACTTCCGCCAGCCCGTTGACGGGTGCGAACGGCAAGTCACTCTGGCTCATGATCTCCAGCCACTCCGACCGGTTTCGCTGGAGAAATGCCGAATCCAGCTCGGCGAAGAGTTCGGACTTCGCCGCCTGTCGTTGCTGCCGCGTGGCGAACCTCGCGTCGGTCAGCAGATCGGGTCGGCCCAGGACAGTGCAGAACTGCGGCCAGTACCGCTCGGGCGGGTGCCCTGTTCCGACGATCCACTTCCCGTCTTTGCATACATAGGTTGTCCGCAGCGGAGACGCATCGAGCCGGTCCCAGGACAGATCAACCGGTTCCTTCACGATGCTCTTGATGAGATAGTTCGCATGTTGCAGCCACATTCCGGCGCCGTACAGGGACGCGTGCACCTCCTGGCCCGCCCCATGTAACTCTCGAGAGAGCAGCGCCGCGATAACGGCATGACTCGCCGCGATGGCCGTCAACTGATCCAAGATCAACATCGACAAGGCGGCCGGCTCCTCCGAACCGGTCATGTACATCATTCCGGAGACGGCCTGCCCCAGGGTGTCGAAGCCCGGACCATCCGCGAGCGGGCCCTTGGGGCCGAATGCCGACACATTGAGATAAACAATTCTCGAGTTGACCGCTCGAAGCGCGTCATATTCGATGCCGAGACGGGACTTCGTCCCGTTTCTGAGATTGGTAAGGAATACATCAGCACCTTCGACGAGACGGTGCAGAATTTCCTGTCCTTCTTGAGTCGAAATATCGAGCGCAATACCCTGCTTGTTCCTGTTCGACACCTCGAAGAGGACGTTCCAGTCCGGCCTGGGCAACGGCGACTTGCCATCGAGGTGACCGAACCCCCCATAGAGACGCTCGGGATCACTGCCCAGTGATTCCACCTTGATCACCTCGGCGCCGAGATCAGCCATGATCGCGCCCGCGCCCGGCCCGGCATGCCAGACGCCCACCTCGACCACTCGCACGCCGCTCAGGGGACCCCGCGAGCGGCCCGCCATCGGATCTTCCATTCCCACGTCAATCTCCTGTCCCCTGGACGTGTTGGCGTCCTGGAACTCCTCGACAATCTTCCGGAGCCGCACGACGCGCCCCCGAGGTAGGCGGCCTCAGCCTGTTCCTTCGACCGAGTTTCCTGATGCTCCAGGCTCAACCCGCCTACTGCCTATCATGCGCTAGGTAGAAATGCACCCTAGCGAACGTCCCGTATCAGGGTCAAGAGTCGCCTTCGGATTGGTCGAACTATCTTCTTGCAGAGCATTATTCGGCCAAAGGCCCTAAGGTTTCCGGCATGCCGAGGTAGTTCGATCCAGCCGAACCATCCTCAGATTTCATGCTAGCTTTGCCTAACGCTCGATTGAAATAGGAGGGGCTGGGGCATGGGAGATGACCCATCGGGCACCGCGGAGCGAGTGCTGCTCGAAGCGGCAGCACTGTTCCAGGAAAAGGGATTCGCGGCGGCGTCCACCCGTGAGCTCGGCGACCGACTTGGCCTCCGCGGCGCGTCGATTTACTACCACTTCAAGAGCAAGGAAGAGCTTCTCTACCGGATCTACGTGCGCAGCATGACCACGATCCGCGAGCGAGTGGACGAGGTAATCGACCCGGCACTTCCCGCCAAGGAACGCCTGCGCGCGATGGCGCATCGCCACGTCGTTACGGTTCTGACCAATCGCGACCTGCATTCGCCGATCGACTTGCAGCGACTCGCCCCGGAATGGCGCGCAGACATCCTCCGACGTCGCCGCGAATACGAGCAGCTCTTCCTCGATCAGATCGCTGCAGCCCAGAACGACGGAACGCTTCGCAGCGACATCAGTGCGGAAATGCTCATGTTGTCGTTGTTCAACCTCATGAATTGGACCATCCTGTGGTACAGCCCCAACAAGGACCAGGCCGCCGATGACTTGGCCGAGGCGTTCTTCACCGTGTTCCTCGAAGGTACGCAAGCCGCACCGGCATGCGGCCAGCGGAAGTGACTCACGCCCAGGCGGATCAGTCCGGGGACGTGGTGTGCGGCACCTCAGCGCCGACGCGAGGACATGGAAAGCGCGCATCGCGGGGTCCGCACGAAACCAACTGCGGCACTCGCCCGCACGACCGAAAGGTAGTACGTAATGGTGTCATCAACCGCCTCGGGCGGACGTGGCGGACCGCTCAACGGTCTCAAGGTTGTTGAGTTCGCGAGCATCGGGCCTGGCCCCTTCTGCGCGATGTTGCTCGCCGACCTGGGAGCCGACGTCCTTCGGATCGATCGACCTGCGAAGAAGGCGAGCTTGTCGACGACAGATCCGCTGCCGGGCAGTCTGCTCAACCGATCGCGGGCAACGTGGGAACTGGACCTGAAGGACGAAGCCGCTCGCAACGCAGTGCTGGACGTCACCGACAAGGCCGACATTGTCCTAGAGGGATTTCGCCCCGGGGTCATGGAACGCCTCGGCCTGGGGCCGGACCAGGTACTCGCACGCAATAAGCGTCTCGTATACGGCCGGATGACGGGATGGGGCCAGAACGGACCGCTCGCCCAGGCGGCAGGACATGACCTCAACTACATCGCTCTGTCGGGGGCATTGAGCTTGATTGGCGAGCCCGGGGCCGCCCCGCTCCCACCGCTGAACTACGTCGGTGACTTCGGCGGCGGCGGAATGCTCTTGGCATTCGGCGTAGTCGCCGCCACCTGGGAGGCTGCGAAGTCGGGGCGCGGGCAGGTCGTCGACTGCGCAATGCTGGACGGGGCGGCGGTTCTGTCAACCTTGTTCTTCAGCTTGAAGAACGCCGGGCGATGGCGTGACCAGCGCGGCGCCAATCTGCTCGACGGCGGCGCTCCGTTCTACCGCTGCTATCGCACGGCGGACGACGAGTTCATGGCTCTCGCGGCGCTGGAGCGGCCCTTCTACCAAGAGTTCGCGAAGCTCGCTGGCGTGGAGTGCCCGCCGGACCACGAACGGCTGAATCCGGCGAACTGGCCGCGCTATCACGCGGAACTCACGCATCTGTTTGCGACGAAGACGCGTGATGAATGGACCGTGCTGTTCGACGGCACCGACGCCTGCTGTACGCCCGTCCTCTCGCTGGCCGAGGTCGGGGGCCATTCTCATGTCGCAGCCCGTGACACGTTGATCGAAGTCGATGGCGTCCTCCAGCCTGCGCCGGCTCCGCGCTTCGGTCGGACCCCGAACCCGATCCCGACAAGCCCCGACCATTCGTATGACTGGCGAGACGTCATTGCTTCTTGGGGCGTCGACAGTTCAGTAGTCGACGCCCCGCTTGCCGGTAACTGACCGCGAGTGCGGCCTGACGAACCGTGCGCTTCGTCGGCAACCCCTCATCACGGCTCGCAAGCCATGCAATCGACGAGGCGGTATTCGTCCCTAATGGAGTGGGACGGGTCATGCCGCTCAACGTGCGGGCAAACCGACGACCTCGAGCGTCAGGTCGACGCATCGCAGGTACGCGGCGGAGACCTTCGGCGGCGGTGAACTGTTTGAAATCTATTGTGCGACACCGATGGTCGGGTTCGACCAGGTCCGTGTGTCGGGTTAATGCCGGGTTGTTGACGAACTGCCTGGCCGCTGTCCCGGCTTACGTCCCTGGGCTGCAAACGTGCGGGCGTATATCTCCGACCTTGATCGGACCCCGATGGTTCGCTCACGATGTCGACGATCGCCGGTGCGATCCATGTGGCACTGCCGCTCTGCCCCTTGAGGGTGGTCGTGTGCAGCTCGACGCGGCGAGCTGCACGATGCTGTCCACAAACAATTTCACCAGCAATCGATGCTTGTCCGCCTATCGGGCGCTTGATAGTCTGAGCCATAGGGACTGATGATCGAGCCCCTTTCGAGCAATGATCAGTCCCGCGTTCGGCATATCAGGATGAGTGATGGGCATCAGGAACGGGCGAGATGACCACAACGAGTGCGATTTTCCCCAGCCAGAATGCCTTGCCCGCCTATCGGGCGCTTGATAGTCTGAACCGGAGGGACCGATGATCGAGCCCCTTTCGAGCAATGATCGGTCCCACGTTCGACATATTGAGCATTGAGAACAAATCCGGAGCAGAGTCTCCGTGGGCACCAGGAACGGGTGACATGACCACAATGAATGCGATCTCCCAGCACGGCCGCCTTCCTGCTTTCCTGGCCGGTGGCGAACCCAAGTTGCTGTTCATCGACGGTGAGTGGGTCGAACCCGTCTCGGGTGAATACATCGAGTGTAAGAATCCTGCGACGGGGAAGGTGATCGGCGAGTTCGCCGACGGCGGCGCAGAGGACGTCGACAGGGCGGTGCGGGCCGCGCGGCGGGCTTTCGAGGGAGAGTGGGGAAGCACCAAGCCCTACCAACGCCAGCGCATCCTCAACAAGCTTGCGGATCTCCTCGAGGAGAACCGCGATGAGCTGAGCCGACTCGAAACCCTGGAGATGGGTGCTCCGCTCAAACGCACCCGGGCTGCCGTCATGCGTAACGTCGAACGCCTGCACTGGGCGGCCTCGCAGGCGACGAGCCTGCACGGCGACACGATCGACAACTCCGTGCGGGGCACCTACTTCTCGTACACGGTGAAGGAACCGGTCGGCGTCGTCGGCATGGTGTTGCCGTGGAACGGCCCTCTGGGCTCGGCCTGCTGGAAAGTCGGCCCGGCGCTCGCAGCCGGCTGCACCGCCGTTATCAAGCCCTCCGAGGACGCATCGCTGACGGTTCTGCGTTTCGCCGAGCTGTGCCTGGAAGCCGGTGTACCCGCCGGTGTCGTCAATGTCGTGACCGGCCGCGGGCCGACGGCGGGTGCGGCGCTCTCCGAGCATCACGGTATCGACAAGATCGCACTCACCGGCTCCCCGCAGACCGGCCAGGCCATGGTGAGCGCTTCGGTGGGCAACCTCAAGCGGCTCAGCCTCGAGTTGGGGGGTAAGTCCCCTGATGTGGTTTTCGCGGACGCGAACCTCGATCGTGCCGTGGTCGGTGCGGCCATGGGTGTCTTCCACAACTCCGGCCAACTCTGCGCAGGAGGCACACGGATTTACGTCGAGTCTGCGATCTACGACGAGTTCGTCGAGCGTGTACGCGATTTCACGGCGACGCTTCGGGTCGGTGATCCCTTCGACGACGCCACCCAGCTCGGACCGTTGGTGTCGCAGCGGCAGCTGGATCGAGTGATGCACTACATCGGCGCCGGCTCCGAGGACGGAGCGCGACTCGTCTACGGAGGCAAACGGCTTACCGACGGTGCGCTCGCTGACGGCTATTACGTCGAGCCCACCGTCTTCGCCGACGTCACCGACGACATGCGCATCGCCCGTGAGGAGATCTTCGGCCCGGTGATCTCGATCCTGCGATTCGACGACGTCGACGATCTTGTCACGAGAGCAAACAACACCCCCTACGGTCTGGCCGGCGGGGTGTGGACCAGCGACTTCACCAAGGCATACCAGCTCAGCAAACGCCTGCAGGCCGGAACCGTGTGGATCAACTGCTACCTGGTCATGGACACCGCAGTCCCGTTCGGCGGCGTGAAACTCAGTGGCTACGGCCGCGAAAGCGGCCACGAGGGCATGGAGGAGTACCTCGATGTCAAGACGGTCTGGGCACGGATGGACTGACATGACAATCGATCACGCAGCACCTCCACTCCAGGGCATCCGGGTCGTCCAGTTCGCGCACGGGGTCATGCCCGCGTACGCCGGCATGCTCCTCGGCGACCTGGGCGCTGAGGTCATCGAGATTTCCGATCACTCTGCGAGCAGTGTGGAGCGCGGGGAGTTCGCTCAACATGCCACGTTGTCGGCACTGGGCAGGAACAAGCGGCGTGTCAGCCTCGATCTGGACACGCCGGCCGGCCGGGACATCGCACGTCGTCTGATCGGCCGCAGCGATGCGGTGATCAACGGGTCCGAGTCGGGGTGGGCCGTTCGCCGCGACGACTACGTCGGCGACGGAGTTGAACCGTGCGTGTGGTGCGATCTGTCCCCCTTCGGAGGAGGTGCGACAGACATGGGTTCCGTCGCCTCCGACTTGGTGATCCAGGCTCGGAGCAGCGCGATGGACACGACCGGTGAGCTCAACCGACCGCCGGTGCGCATGGGCCTTCCCCTGCCGAGTCTGCTCGGCGGCGTCCATGCCGTCGCTGGTGTGCTCGCCGCGCTGCTCGCCGACCGACCGGCCCGCCTCAGTGTGAGCGCCTTCGATGCGATGGTGTCGTTCATCAGCTATATGGGACCCACCTATCTGCACACGGGTCAGGTGCCTCGCCGCATGGGCACCGGCCACCACGAGATCTACCCGTACAACGCCTTCGAGACCCGGGACGGATCGATCGTTGTGGCTCCGTTCACACAGTCGTTCTGGCGCAAGTACTGCGACGTGATCGGTCATCCGGAACTTCTGGAGGACCCACGCTTCTCCACGTTCGAACTGCGCATGAAGAACCGCCCGGTTCTCTCCCCGATCTTGGCCGAGACCATGCGTGAGCGGACCACGCAGCAATGGCGCGATCTCCTGGACGCCGGCGACGTGCCCAACGGACCGGTCAACTCGGTTCTCGCTGCATTGGAGATGGAGCAGTCACGAATCAGGGACATGGTCGCCCCCATCGACATTGAGGGTGAGCAAGGCACGCGCAGGACCGTCGGCACCCCGTTCCACATGACCTTCGAGAACGGCGCCGCCTTCGAACCGCGCTATGTCCTGAGGAAGACGGAACTCAGCAACGACGTCGCCACCTTGGACGCGTGGAACACCTCGACGGAGATCGGAGCACCCACACGAGTGGGGGCGCTCGCGGGAGAGAGGACCGAACAGTGATGGCTGGTGCGGATCGTCGCCCCTTGGAAGGCATCAGAGTCGCGGATTTCACCCGCATCCTGGCGGGACCCCATGCCACGATGCTGCTGGCCGACCTCGGTGCCGACATCGTCAAGTTCGAGGAGACGCGTGTCGGTGATGGCACACGCAGGAACCCACCGATCATCGAGGGCGAGAGTCTCTACTTTCAGGCCTGCAACCGCGGCAAGAAGAGCGTCGCCGTCGATCTGAAATCCGACCGCGGTCGCGCGCTCGCGCTCGAGGTCGTCGAGCAGTCCGACATCGTGATCGAGAACTTCAGGCCGGGCGTGATGGACCGACTCGGATTGTCGTACGACGTCCTCAAGGCGCGCCGGCCTGGCATCATCATGTGCTCGATATCGGGATACGGGCAGGAAGGGCCGATGGCCCGCAAACCATCGTTCGACCTGGTCAGCCAGGCCGTGAGCGGGCTGCTTTCGCTCACCGGTGAGCCCGGCCGACACCCGGTCCGCTGCGGTGTGGCGGTCGGCGACCTGGGTGTAGGAACCTTCTCGGCCGTGGCGGTGCTCGCCGCTCTGCATCGGCGGGCCGTGACGGGTGAGGGCGCCTGGATCGACATGTCCCTGCACGACTGTTTGCTCGCGCTGATGACCCAGCAGGGGCACCAGGCCCTGGCGGGCGCCCCACAGCCATCGCTGACCGGGTCCTCGGTCCCCGGAAGCGTGCCATCCGGTGCGTTCGAGGCGACCGACGGGTGGATCACCCTCGAAGCCCGCACGGACCAGCAGTGGATAGCCCTCGCCAAAGCACTGGGACCCGAGGCACTCGAGTGGACGTCGTCCTGCACGAACCAGGACGATCGCGACGCGCACGCCGACGCCCTCCAGAATGTGACCCGGTCGGCGATCGCCACCAACTCGGTCGACCACTGGGTGCGGACCCTCACGTCGGCGGGAGTACCCGTCGCACCCGTGTGGTCGATGGACCAGGTCCTGGACTCGACTCTGGCGCGAGACCGATCAATGGTCGTCGAGCTCGAGCACCCCACCCTGGGGCAGGTCCGGACAATCGGTTCGGTTGTCAAGGCAAATGACCAGACCTGGGCTGCGCAGGAAGCGGCCCCCCTCCTCGGCCAGCACTCGCATGAGGTGCTGCGGGAGATCGTCGGACTCACCGATGCCGAGATCGAGAACCTCAAAGCCGAGAAGGTGGTTCGATGACCAGCGTCGCAGATCTCCTCCGTCCGAACGACACGGTGCTGGTCGGTAGCGGACTGGCCGAGCCCCGGCAGCTCGTCGACGAACTGGTCGCTGCGAGCAAGGACATCGGTCCGCTCAACATCATCCAGCTGATGACAGGCAGCCAGGAAGCCGTCGTGGGCGCGTCCCGCGACGGGGTGCGCCTGAGGACCCCCTCGCCGGGACCGCGGGCGCAGGAGCTCATCGACACCGGTGATGCCGATCTTATGGTGGCCTCGCTAGGGCAGTTGTCGTCCTGGATCCGGACCGGCCGACTGAGGGTCGATGTGGTCCTGGCTCAGGCCTGCCGGCGAGCAGCCCCGCTGCCAGGCGTCGTCGTCGATGTCATCGACTCCGCGATGGAGACAGCCCGCGCTCGTGCGCTCGAGTTCGTGGACGCACTCCCCGAGATACCGAGCGACGTGCGGTGGTCGGCGAAGGACGCCGACCTGGTCGTGGAGTCGTCCTACACGCTCGCCACCCGGCCGCTGCCGCACAAGGACGGGCGGTACGCGCGGATCGGGCAGCTCATCGCCTCGCTCATCCCGGACGGGGCGACCGTCGAGATCGGTGTCGGTGCCGCACTCAGCCAGGTCTCCGATGCGCTGGTGCAGGCCGGTCGGCGAAACCTGGCGGTGCACTCGGGTCTCGTCACCGACTGGGTCATGGACCTGGTGGAGGCGGGGGTCGTGTCGCGAAGGCTCGGGTGTGGAAGCGGTGCGAGCGTTGTCGGCACGATGGTGTTCGGCTCGCCCGCGCTGTACCGGTGGGCGCATCGCAACGACCGACTCCGAATGGTCGCCTCGGACCACAGCCACGGCCCGGCCCACTTGGCGACGCTCGACAACTTCTTCGCGATCAACTCTGCGTTGGAGGTCGACATCTTCGGAGCTGTCAACGTGACGAGACTTGGGGATCGCATTCGGCCGTCGGGCGGGCTGCTGGACTTCGTGGCGGGCGCGTCGCACGCCGGGACCTGCGTGTTCGCGGTGCCATCCCACCGCATCGTGGCACGGGCTCAAGTTGCCTCAGTGCCAGCAGAATTCGTTACGCACGTGGTCACCGAGTACGGCATCGCAGATCTGAGGGGCCTGTCACCCTCGGGGCGAGCGAACGCGCTGATCGCGATCGCGCATCCGGACAATCGAGCCGCGCTTCGCCAGGGCGAGGAAGCGATGGCAGGCAATATCGAATCAAGTAGTCAGGTGGGCTGAGCTATGGACACGACACGGACGCAGATGACGCACGTCGCCAACCGTACGAGTAGCGGCGAGCGCACACCCCTCATCGTGGGTATCGGAGGGACCGACCGCCCGGAGTCATCGTCGGAACGTGTGCTTCGATTCGCACTCGACGCCGCCGAGCGTAAGGGCGCGGCAACCATTCTCTTCGGCGCCCGCGAACTGGATCTGCCGATGTACTCACCGACCGCTGACAAGCGCTCCTCGGGCGCGGTCCACCTGATCGATGCACTGGCCGCCGCCGACGGGGTGATCATCGCTTCACCGGGCTACCACGCCGGTATCTCCGGGCTGGTGAAGAACGCCCTTGACTACATCGAGGACCTCCGTGATGCCGATCGGCCGTATCTCGACGGCCGCGCGGTGGGATGCATCGTTACCGCGCAGGGTGGTCAGGCCGCCATGGCGACGTTGATGGCTCTCAGGTCCGTCGTGCATGCGTTGCGGGGATGGCCCACGCCGTTGGCGGTGGACGTCAATACCGCTGAACGGCTGTGGGACGACCACGGCAATCTCGTCAACGAACGCTGCGCCTCGAATGTCGAACTCATGGTCGAGCAGGTCCTCGCGTTCGCCGGTGCACGCCGGTTGACAGACGCACACGCGTAGCCGTCCGACGCAATCCGGCTTCACCCAACGTTTTCCCTACTTACCAGCCGATGACTTGAACAGAAGGAGATCTCATGACCAAAGCTGCTCTGATGAGGGCGTTCCACGAACCGCTTTCCGTCGAGGAAGTCACGTTGCCCCACGCCGGTCCCGGAGAGGTCAAGGTCCGTCTCCTGGCGTCGGGTATCTGTCACTCGGACCTTTCGGTGCAGAGCGGAGTGTTGCTCAGTTCCGCACAGCGCGACGGTCTCGCGACGAAGTTCCCGATGGTCCTCGGTCATGAAGGCGCCGGCGTCATCACCGAGGTGGGCGCAGGTGTCACCTCGCTGCGTGAGGGTGACCATGTCATCACGCTGCCCATCGGACAGTGCGGCGACTGCGTGTACTGCAGCAAGTCGCAGCCGTTCCTCTGCGATTCGGGCCAGAGCATCATGCGGCACGCGGCGATGCCGGACGGATCGACCCGATTCGCGACGGAGTCGGGCGAGTCGGTGTGGCAGATGTCCGGTATCGGAACCCTGGCCGAGGAACTGATCGTCACCCCGACGTCCCTGGTGAAGATTGCGCCGGGAGTCAACATGGCGAGCGCGTCCCTGGTGGGCTGCGCGATCCTCACCGGCTCCGGGTCGGCCCTCAACACCGCCGACATCAAGCAGGGTGACACAGTCGTGGTGGTCGGTTGCGGCCCGGTCGGCCAGAGCATCATCCAGGGTGCCCGCATCGCGGGTGCGGAACGCATCATCGCCGTAGACCTGCTGCCCTCGAAGCTCGCCCTGGCCACCAAGGTCGGTGCGACGGACGAGGTACTCGCCGGTCCCGATCGGGACGTCGTCGACGAGGTCCGCAAACTCACCAACGGTCATGGTGTGGACGTGGCGTTCGAGGCGATCGGTCTGCAGGTCACGACTGATCAGGCGATCAAGATGACGGCGAAGGGTGGCCAGATCATCATCGTCGGCATGGCGCCGCGCGACGTCATGGTCTCCATGCCGTCACTCAGTGGCGTCCTGCGCGGCGCCAAGACGATCCGCGGATCGTACTTCGGATGGTCCGACGCCCAGAAGGATGTGGCGCGCCTGCTCGAGTATTACAAGGAAGGCGTATTCCACATCGACGAGATCATCTCGAGCGTCGTGAAGATCGATCAGGTCAACGACGGTTTCTCCTCGCTCAAGGAGGGAAAGGAAACCTGCGTCGTCGTCGACCTGAGCTGACAGCCCATTCAACCTCGTCGCACCAGAAAGCGTGACCCGTGGCCAATATCAGTGACCGCTCGAGTCCCCGTTCACCGGTATGCGTGGTGGGCGTCGGTCAGACCGACCTGTCCTCCCGCAGTGGACGGTCGACCACGCGCCTCGCGTTCGAGGCGATCACCCTCGCCGCACGGGATGCCGGGATCGATCCGCAAGACATCGATGGGGTTGTTCCATATCCGGACGGTCCGAGCGCCGAGGACGTCATCTCGATGTTCCAGTTGCCCGATGTGCGGTTCACTGCGACGCCACACATGGGCGGGGCGAGCAACGCCGCCGGTGTCCGACTGGCTCAGATCGCGCTCGAAACCGGTGAAGCACGGTACGTGGTGGTGTTTGTGGCCCGGAATGGGCGCTCGGAAACACCGATCTCCCACCGTGTTCACGGACTCGCTGGACAGCGGCTGCGGTCGGCGCTCGAGCAGGTGCACGGAATGGACACCCCTGCACAGTGGTACTCGCTGGTATGTCGCCGTCACATGCACGAATTCGGCACGGACAGAAAGGCACTGGGCACCGTGGCGCTGACCATGCGTGCTCACGCGCAGCTGAACCCTGCAGCCCAGATGCACGGACGTCCGCTGACGATGGAGCAGTACCTCGCGTCACCGGTCATCGCGGATCCGTATCTGTTGCTGGACTGTTGTCTCGAGACGGACGGCGCAGCCGCCGTCATCCTGACGACCGCCGACCGTGCGGCGGATTCGGCGTCGTCTCCTGTAGCACTGCGTGCATCCGGCGAAGGGCACGCCCAGTCGCCCGACGACCTGGCCAATAGGGTGGACGTGTTCGAAACAGGCTTGACCAAGGTGGCGCCGCGTGTCTTTGCGGCGGCCGGAGTCGAGCCGTGCGATATCGACGTCGCGATGATCTATGACTGCTTCACGTTCGAGGTGATCCAGCAGCTCGAGGAGGCCGGTTTCTGCGGCCGGGGCGAGGGTGGTGACTTCGTCCTCGACGGTCACATCGGCCTCGACGGTTCCTTGCCGGTCAACCCGCACGGAGGACTGCTCTCCGAAGGTCATCTGGCGGGAATGAACCACGTGGTCGAGGCCGTACGACAGTTGCGTGGATTGGGTGGCGCACGGCAGGTCGCCGGCGCGCGGCTGGCCGCCGTGACCGGATGGGGAGGCCTTGGCGACGGTTCGATGCTGATCCTCGAGGGCACGAACCGACAGGGAGGTGCGTGATGGCTGTGCACGACTTGCTTGAGTACGAGGAGGGCCTCGCCGTCGGCGAACTGCGAGGTCCACGCTGCCTGGACTGCGAGCGTCATTGGTGGCCGCCGCGGGCGGCGTGCATCCACTGCCGATCATCACGAACGGAATGGGTCACGTTGCCCCGCGTGGGCAACCTGTTCACTTGGACCACGGTGGGGCGCACCAGCCTTCCCGATTTCCGTGACCGGACACCCTACGCAGTGGGGATCTTCGAGTTGCCCGACATCGGTATCCGTCTCGTCGGACACATTCGGGCCCCGTTGTACTCGTTGCACATCGGTATGCCTTTCACGTGGCAGGTTGACGGGAGCCCCGCGGCTGCCCCGCCGATCGTCTGGCAACCACATCCGAAGGAGGTCGGCGGCTCGTGACCACTTCTCTACTCGCCGACGACGCGCATACCTGGGTGGGTCGCACCCAGTCGTATCAGCCGATCACGGTCACCGAGGCGGACATCGCACGCTACGCGTTGGCGATCGGTGCGACCGACCCGGTGTACTTCGACGGAGCCGAAGCTCGCCGCGCGGGGCATCCCGCCATCCTCGCGCCGCGGGGATTTTACATGGTGCTGCGGTTCCATGCCGAGAACCTTGTGGCCTTGACTAATCTGGGGGTCGACGGAACGCCGCCGCCCTTCGCGCCTCCGAACGAGGCGACCCGCCGCATGGCCGGCGCGTCCACCGTCAGCTTCCGTGGCGATATCTATGCGGGCCAAGTCATCACACTGTCGTCCACCATCACCGCCATCGAGGAAAAATCTGGACGCTCAGGACCTCTCGTCATCGTGTCGTACCAAAACGATTTCGTCGATCAGGAATCGACGCTGCTGGTGCGGGAGACCTACGTGAGGTTGTTGCGATGACCGACATGACGTGGGTCACGGGCGCCCAACTGGACGGCTTCGACATCCGACCCGATCCCGTACAGCTGTTCTGCTTCTCGGCCGCGACGTGGAATCCGCACCGCATCCACTACGACGAGCGCTACGCCCGCGACATCGAGGGCTACGACGGCGTCCTCGTGCAGGGCCCCTTACTCGCATCGTGGCTGCTCCGACTCGGCGAGGCGTGGGCATCCGGATGGGGACGGGTCACGGAGTTCGACTACATCAGCCGGCGAGCGACCGTGGCCGGGGACGTTCTGCACGTCCGGGGCGAGGTGACGAGCGACGCGGGCCCTTGCACGGCACGGGTGTGGATCGCCCTCCCGCAGGGAGATGTCGTGTGCGAAGGGCAACTCACCGTGACCTCGCTGACTACCCAGCGACCGATAACCTGACGACCGTTCGACCATTTGTTATGAAACATCCGTATCGGAACTCCCTGAAGGGGGCTAGCACATGAAGATCGACCTGTTCACCATGCCGACCATTCCATCGACGATGGACGAGCGCGAGGAGCTCCGTCCCATCGGCCGTAATGCCGAGCGGTATCAGATGATGCTCGACGAGCTGCGTCAGATCGCCGTCATGGCGGACGAAGCGGGTATCGATGCCTTCTCGACGACCGAGCATCACTTCCACACCGAGGGCGGGGAGATGATGCCCAATCCCCCGCTGCTCTATGCGGACCTTGCCGCACGGACGAAGAACATCGCCTTCATGCCGTTCTCGATGGTCATCACGGCCGACCATCCCATCCGTGTGGCCGAGGACATCGCTCTGCTCGACCATTTGACGAAGGGACGCGTCAAGGTCGCCTTTGCTCGCGGCTACCAGAAGCGCTGGATCCAGACGCTCTCGCCCGGGACCGCGGTCGCACATCTCGACGATGATCAGGCGAACCGCGAGCGGTTCGACGAGGCCCTGGACATCATCCTGAATGCCTGGACCAAGGATGCATTCGACTACGACGGTAAGCACTTCCAGGTGCCCTTCCCGCACACCGGGATCGAGGGCTGGGCCGGTCCGGAATGGACGCGTCGTTACGGTGCTCCGGGCGAGATCGACGACCATGACGTCATCCGCAAGATCGGTGTGGTTCCGCGGCCGTTCCAGAGCCCGTACCCGGAGGTGTGCCTGCCGGTGACCGGGTCGCCGGCCACCCTGCTCAACGCGGCCCGGAAGGGTTTCACGGCGTTCATGTTGGCGCCCGATCCGAAGAAGTTCACCGAGCAGGCCAAGACCTACCAGGCCGAGGCCGCCAAGCACGGCCACGACCTGCCGATCGGCAAGCGCATCGGCGCCGTCCGGTCGATCGTCGTCGGCGACACGTACGAAGAGGCGTTCGACATTGCCTGCCAAACAACGGGATACGAGTACCACCACTACTTCCATGCCTTCGGGTTCGCCGAGATGTTCCGGTCCTCCGCCGACGATCCGAACAAGCCCGTCCATTTCCCCAACGTCGAGGCGACGACCCAACGCCAGATCGACCTGGGATTCGCCATCGTCGGGACACCGGACCAGGTCGTGCGCAAGCTGGTCGACCTGGGCACGGTCTACGGTACGGGTGAGCTCGACTGGCTGTGCTGGAACTTCTTCGCCCAGGGCCAGAGCTCGTTCGACGTTGCTCGCAAGCAGCTCGACCTGTTCGCCACCAAGGTCCTGCCCCGTATTCGCTAGGGAGATCGTGATGGAGGATCCGTACGCACCGCTGAGGCGGATAGCCAACAAGGTCAGCAACTGGGGTCGATGGGGCGACGACGACCAGGTGGGAACCCTGAACCTCATCACGCCGGCGGCAATTCGACGCGGCGCAGAGTCCATCCGCACGGGCCAAGCTTTTCCCTTGTCGATAGACTTCACCGCCGATGGACCGCAGACGGGCGCCTATGGTCGTGTGAACCCGCTCCACTACATGGCGATGATCGGCCGGCCGTTCCAGCCCAGCTCGCATCAGCGTGGGCCACGGATCTCTGATGACGTTGTCGTCATGAACCTTCAGGCTGCCACGCAGTGGGACAGCCTGGCCCATGTCTACTACGACGGCCTGCTCTACAACGGGGTTCCCGCCGAGGAATTCGTGAACTGGGCTGGCGCCGCACGCAGCGGCGTGGATCAGCTGGCGAAAAGACCCTTCGTCAGTCGCGGGGTCCTGCTCGACCTGCCCCGAACTCTGGGGGTGGAGCGCCTCGCACCGTCGACCGTGGTCACGGCCGCGATGCTCGAGCAGGCGCTCGAGCGATCCCGGGTTGAGCTCGAGGCCGGTGACATCCTGCTCGTGCGGACTGGCCACCTGTTGACATTCCTCGAGGACTGCGACCGCGAGGCTTTCAAGTGGAGTCCGCCGGGCTTGGGCACCGACACCGTCGCCTGGATGCGCGAACACGATCTCGCCGCGGTTGCAGCCGACAACAACGCGGTCGAAGTCATGCCATTCGAGAATCCGGACGTCGAGATGCCCCTGCACATGCTGTGCCTGCGCGACATGGGAATGCCGCTGGGCGAGATGTTCAACCTCGAGGCACTTGCCGAGGCATGTGCCGCCGACGGCTGCTACACCTTCCAGTTCGTCGGGCAACCGTTGCCGTTCGTCAACGGGCTCGGCTCTCCCGTCAATCCTGTGGCCATCAAGTAACCGATCGAAAGTGTGGGCAATACCGTGGAATTGAAAGTGGAGGACATCAAGACCAAGCCCGGGGTGGCGCAGTCGACCGCCCTGGCGAAGGGCAAGATCACCGACGAGGGCGTCGCCCACCTGCGCGGCCTCATCAATCACGAGATGCGGGTTCCCTACCGCTTCAACACCGAGGTCGCGCGCGACACGGTCCGGCACTTCGCCTGGGGCGTCGGCGACGGCAATCCGCTGTGGCTCGATCCCGTATACGCGTCGTCGACGGTGTACGGCGCTCCCACCGCACCGCCGAGCTTCCTGTACACCATCCATCCCACGCTGGTGCTCGTCGGGCTGCCGGGTGTGCACGGTTTCTATTCGGGATGCCGTTGGAAGATCTGGCGTCCGCTCTTCGTCGGCGATCAGATCACCACCACCACATGGATCTCCGACGTCGTCGAGAAGGAAGGCCGCCTGGGCGGCCGGTCGGTGTACGTGTACTTCTCCACCCTGTACGGCAACACCGAAGGTCAGGCCATCGCCGAGGCGACGGGATGGTCGATCAGGGTCGAACGCGACAAGACCAAGTCCAGGAACAAGCTCGGTTCGACCGAGCCGCGATTGTGGACCCCGGAGGAGCTCGAGCCGGTGGAGGAGGCCCAGCGCAACCGTGTGCCACGGGGCGCCGAGTCACGCTACTGGGATGACGTCAACGTCGGCGACGAGCTCGATCCGCTCGTCAAGGGCCCGCTGACCCAGACGGACATGATCGCCTGGTACACGGGAAGTCAACCGGCGTACACCCCGGCTCACGAGCTGGCCCTGCACCACTATCACAAGCATCCGAAGTGGGCGTACCGCAACGCTTTCAGCGGCGCGCTCGAACCCAACGCGCGGGTGCACGACAGCATCGATGCCGCGAAGGCGGCTGGCGTGCCAGCCCCCTACGACGTCGGGCTGCAACGCCACCACTGGCTGTTCCAGCTCTTGACCGACTGGTCCGGCGATCAGGGGTTCGTCAAGGCTTGTGACGCCTCCTACCGAGGATTCAACTACTTCGGCGATGTGCTCACCCTGGGCGGGCGGATCACCGCCAAGTTCGTCGACGCCGACGGCGACCACGTCGTCGAGATCGAGACGCGCGGTGTGAGCCAACGCGGGACGGACATCATTCCCGGCCGGGCGGTGGTGGCCCTGCCGGCCAGGAAGGGCGCCGAGTCACCGGTCACGCGGCACACTTCGTGGGACCTCTTGGTGCAGGACCGGCTCGCGGAGGTCGTGCCCGACCTCGTCCGCGTGTCCTGAAGCCTCGTACTAGGCGCATTCAGAAGACAAGTAACGAGGGGCGGGTGTCCGCCCCACCCGAGGAGACCGTGAACGATGCAGGCACAGAACGGATCGTTGGTGAGCGCCTGGCGTGCTCGAGTCGAACGGGATCCCGACGCCCGCGCGCTCGTCTACTTCGACGGCGCACTGACGGCGAGGCAGCTCGATGAGGAGTCCGATGCCCTGGCGGCTGCGTTCGAGTCGCTCGGCACCCGCCGGGGCGACCGGGTGGGCGTACGTCTGCAGAACCTTCCGCAGAGTGTGCTCGCTTTCCTGGCGTTGTGGAAGATCGGCGCGACGCCGGTCGTCCTGAACCCGATGTATCGCCGCGACGAGCTGTTGAAGCTGGTCGACGACTCGGGCGCCGTCGGCGTGGTGTGTGCGCACGACGACGTAGCAGCGGTGGCGGCCGCGGTCGAGGGCACCGGGGTGCGGTGGGTGATGGGCACCTCGCCCACCGACTACCAGACCCGCAACGATCCTCGCGTCTTCCCGGACGGGGAGGCGGTGTCGTCGTCCAGCGCGAGCGCGGGAGACCTCCGCGAACTGATCGAACGTTTCCGGGGGTCCCGGCCCCGGGAGATCGAGCTGACGAGCGAGGACATCGCGCTGCTCACCTACACGTCCGGCACCACCGGGCCCCCGAAGGGGGCGATGAGCACTCACGGCAACGTCCTCGCGGTCACCAGCAGTTATGCGACCTGGGTGGACCTGCAAGCCGGCGATGCCGTGTTCGCGATGGCACCGCTGTTCCACATCACGGGCGCTGTCATCAACGCGACGATCGCGCTGCTGCACGATGTCACCCTGGTGCTGGCGAACCGGTTTCATCCCGAGGTGGCGCTCGACGCGTTCGTCGAGCACGGCGTGACGTTCACGATCGGTTCCATCACCGCGTTCAACGCCATCTACCAGTTGCCGCACGCGAACCGACACCATTTCGCCACGATGAAGGCGTTGTACTCCGGCGGCGCTCCGATCGCGCCGGCCGCACTCGAGCGATTCGAGGACCGGTTCGGGCTCTACATCCACAACGTCTACGGCATGACCGAGACATCGTCCGCCGTCATCGCAGTTCCCTTGGGCGCGAGGGCACCAATCCATAAACCCAGCGGCACACTCTCGATCGGCGTCCCGCTACCGGGACTCACCGTCGGCGTGGTGGACACGGACGGTCGTGCTCTCGCCCCTGGTGAGCAGGGCGAACTCGAGCTCAGCGGACCGCAGGTCGTCCCCGGCTACTGGAACAAACCCGACGCCACGGCCGCGACCATGCCGGGCGGCAGACTACGCACCGGCGACGGCGCGATCAGGGACGCGGACGGCTGGATCTTCTTGGTGGACCGCATCAAGGACCAGATCAACACGTCGGGCTACAAGGTCTGGCCGCGTGAAATCGAGGACGTCCTGTACGAACACCCGGCCGTACACGAGAGCGCGGTCGTCGGCGTGCCGGACGACTACCGCGGGGAGACGGTCGTAGCCTACGTGTCCCTGAAAGCCGGAACCTCGACGACCGCGGACGAAATCATTGAGTTCACCCGCGAGCGCCTCGCTGCCTACAAGTGCCCCCGAGCGGTGCATATCGTCAATGATCTGCCGAAGACGGAAACCGGCAAGCTTCGACGCAGTGCCCTGCGCGAGGAGACGGCCGAAATCGGCGACGGCCCGCGATGAATTGCAGCTCTTTCGGAGCGCTCCACGACTCTCGTCTCGTCTCCGGGCAAGTTGGCCTAGGACGGGTCAGGACGGCGCGCTGCCGGCTCCGTCGAAGAAGACGCTGACGAACATGTCTGCGAGCTCCTGTGGCGTCTGATCCTTTTCCGGGTTGTACCAGAAGACGGTCCAGTTCAGCAGGTTGAACAACGAGAGCGTCAACAACTCCGCAGTGAGGTCCGTGCGGATCACGCCTTCGCGTTGTCCGAGCACGATCTGATCGGTGAAGAGCTGCTCGTATTCGCGGCGCCTCCTGAGGATGTCGTCGCGCCACACGGGGGTGAGCTCCGCGAGCTGCGTCAACATCGGGGTATGCAGGTCGCGCTGCTCGAGCAGGGTGATTACGTGGCGGCCGACCATGGCACGCAGACGCTCCCTGACCGGGAGGCGGGGATCGAGCACCTCGTCCACCCGTGTGCGCACCGTGGTCATGCTCCGCACACAGACCCGGTACAGCAGGTCTTCCTTGTTTTTGAAATGGTAATAGAGCGACGCTCCGCGCATACCGAGGCGGTCCGCGAGCTCACGCGTCGACGCCGAGGCAAAGCCCTTTTCACGGAACAGGGCCGCTGCTTCCAGCAGTACTCGCTCTGCGGTCTCCGATGAGCGGTCTGTCATGCTCTCACGCCTCCAACTGGTCAAGCGATTGTTAGGTAATTCTATCAGCGTGCACCCACATCGTGTTCCCCCCTCGGTGCCACGCGTCATCGGCTGCACAGATCCCAATTCTCTTGTAACCCCACTTCCCTTGCAGTGATTCCCCTTTGCGCCCGGAACGGGCGCCGGTCCGGTCTTACGAAGCTGACGTCTGGTAGCGGATCCTTGTGTCGCGCGAAAGAAGGTATTGCATCACTACCGGGCGCCCGATAGGCTGGTGATGTCAGTCACACCGCGCCCATTACAAGCTGTTCCACGAGCATGGGGCCGCTGAGCCGTTCCCCCTAAGCCTTCTCGGACGTAGTTCTCGGGCTGTCGACCAAATGCGTGTGCGGAGCGAGCGAAAGAGGAGCCTTTTCGTGTGTACCGAGAGCACCTCCGAAATCCCCGAAGCCGGTGACCTGCTCGTGGACCTCAAGCGGGTCTCGAAGCGGTTCGGTGGGTTGATGGCGTTGAAGTCCGTCGATCTGTCCATCAGGCGCGGCGAAGTGCACGCGCTTCTGGGGCACAACGGCTCCGGCAAGTCGACGCTGGTCAAGATCCTCGCCGGATATCACCGGCCCGAGCACGGCGCCGAGGCATTCGTGGACGGCATGCCCCTGGACCTGGGTTCGGGTGTGGCAGCGCGCAAGGCGGGCCTGCGCTTCATCCACCAGGACCTCGGCCTGATTCCCGAGATGTCGGTCGTGGAGAACCTGCTGCTGGGCTCGGAGCGTCAGGAACGGCGCTGGGGCCGCATCCAGTGGTCGGCCGAACGCGCGCGGGCGCAGGCGGCAATCGAACGCCTCGGACACTCCTTCGACGTGAGGAAGAAGATCTCGGAGCTGCGGGCACCGGAGCGGACGAGTGTCGCTATTGCCCGGGCCCTCGAGAACTGGGAGCGCGACGTGAGTTGTCTTGTCCTGGATGAGCCTACGGCTTCCATGCCGTCTCATGAGGTCGACGACATCCTGACGCTCGTGTCGACGGTCGCAGGCCAGGGTGTTGCCGTTCTTTACATCAGCCACCGCCTGGAGGAAATCATCCGAGTCGCCGACACCGTCACGGTGCTCAGGGGCGGGACGCGGGTCCTCGCCGAGCCCGTCGCGCAGCACACCGTGCGCACACTTGCTCAGGCTGTGGTCGGTAACCACATGGAGACGCTGTCGAAGCCGGAGCGGGACCCGGCACGTGTCGATGGGCGGCCACCCGTGTTCGTCGTGAAAGACCTGACCGGGCCGGACGTGAACGGGTTGAGCTTCGAGGTGCGCGCCGGCGAGGTTGTGGGGATTGCGGGGCTGACGGGTTCTGGACGTGACACCGTGCTCGGCAGTGTCTTCGGGCGGCACCCAAGGACGGGTTCGGTCACGCTCAAGGGCCGGACGATCCGGGCCCACAACATCTCGGACGCGATAGCCGCTGGCGTCGCCTACCTACCCGGAGACCGTGCCGAGGGATTCTTCTCAACCCTCAGTGCGTCGGAGAACCTGCTCATCACGGCACCGGGGCGGCACTGGCGGGGCAGGTTCCACCGCAAGTGTGAGCACGAGGAGACGACCGGTTTCTTCGCCAAACTGGGGATCGTGCCGGTAGCGCCGACGCTTCCGGGGTCCTCCTTCAGCGGTGGGAACCAGCAGAAGCTGATGCTCGCCAAGTGGTTGCGACTGCAACCGGAGGTGCTCCTCCTCGAGGAGCCCACCCAGGGCGTAGACGTTGCCGCGAAGTCGCTGATCCACGACCAGATCGATCGCCTGGCCGCCGAAGGGCGTGCCATCGTCGTGGCGTCCTCGGAGTCCGAGGAGTTGGCCCGCGTGTGCGACCGCGTCCTGGTGATGCGCGACGGCGTGGCAGCGGACTCGAAGAACGGAGCGACGTTGACCGCGAACTGGATCACCCATGCAACCCTTCTTGACTCACACGGATCGGAAACTGTGCAGTGAGGAACACGAAAGACACACGCGGCCTACGACTGCCGGGAATGCAGCGATTCTCCGGTGTCTATGTCTGGGCCGCCCTGATCGTCCTTTTCGCCATCTGGATTCCCGACAGGTTCCTGAGCCTGTCGACGCCGAAGTCGATCGCCGGCGAGCAGGCCATCATCGCCATGGTGGCCTTGGCCGCCCTGTTGCCGCTCGCCGCCGGACACTTCGACCTCTCGATCGGTGCGACGCTGGGGTTCACGTCCGTCTTGATGTCCTGGCTCGTCGTCGACCACCAGATGAACGTCGCCGTCGCAGCCCTGATCACCTTCTTCGCCGGAGTCGTGATCGGCATCGTGAACGCGATCGTCGTCGTGGTCTGGAAGGTCGGATCGTTCATCGCGACGTTGGCGATGGCCACCCTGCTCGGCTCGATGGTCATCGTCGTGTCGGGCGGAACCCAGATCGTCGGACTGCTGCCGAGCGGATTCCTCGCGATCGGGCAGGGCGTATGGTTCGGCGTGGCCGCGCCCGTCTATTGGCTGGCCATCCTCGCCGTGGTCCTCTACTACATCCTCGAGCACACCCCGGCCGGGCGACTGCTCTATGCGACCGGCGCCAGCCCGGAGGCTGCGAAGCTCTCGGGCGTGAGCACGGACCGTTGGATCTTCGGCTCCTTCGTCGCCTCCGGAGCTATCTCTGGACTGGCGGGCATCGTCTATCTCGCCAAGATCGGCTCCGCCTCCCTCACGGCCGGAGCCCCCTACCTGCTCCCGGCCTTCGCGGCGCTCTTCCTGGGAGCGACGCAGATTCGGCCCGGTTGGCCGAACGTGACCGGAACGCTCATCGCCATCACCCTGCTCGCGACCGGGGTAAAGGGACTCCAGCTCACGCCCATGTTCTCGGGCAGTCAGTGGATCGGCGGTGTCTTCCACTCCGTGGCACTGATCCTCGCGGTCGCATTGGCGCATCGCGCTGCGACAAGCAGACGACCGGCAGTGAATACATCCGAAGAGTCTCCGACGACCACCACACAGAACACCGCCGCCGACGAACGGCCGGTCATGCGTTCCTAACCGCACCAGTCCACGACCTGAATAACCCGGCAGGGTCCGAGCGCGGACCGGAGCAAGTAGTCATCACTAGCAGGAAGGAAGTCGCTCATGTGGGCACCTCATCGGCGGCGTAGGTCCGTTCTCGGCCTATCTGTTGTTGCCATGGTCGTGTTGTCAGCGTGTGGCACCGCCGGCGGAGGCACGGATGCGTCCGGCTCCGCCGAGGTCGTCGACGTCGACGCCGCCAAGGCCCAGGTCGCGGCGGACATGAAGGATCCGTCGGGCATGGGCAACCAACTCTTACCGCTAAAGGCCAAGCCATCCTCGGACACGAAGGTCGTTTGGCTGGCGTGCGACATCGAGCCCACCTGTACCAACCACGGCAAAGGTCTCGAGGAGGCGGCTGCAGCCGCGGGGGTCGGGTTCACGCGCATCGCCTACCAGATGTCCTCGGTGGAGAGTCTTCTCGCGGCGTTCGACCACGCGATGGATCTGCACCCCGACGCCATCCTGCTCTCGGCCATGCCGAAGGCCGCCTACGCCTCGAAGCTGCCTCAGCTGGAGGCGGCGGGGATCCCGGTCGTGACGGCCTACACAGCGAGCACCGATGTCGGCGGGGGGGTCAGCGCCACGGTGGCGAATCAGCAGACGGCGACCGCGCAGTTCAAGGCCCTGGCGAACTGGACCATCGCCGACTCCGGAGCCACCGCGAAGGCCTTGGTCCTGAACCTGCCCGACTTCGACTACTACCAGCCGGGGATCAAGCTGCTCAAAGACACACTGGCATCGGCCTGCCGAGACTGCACGCCATCGGTGCTCGACGTCGCGACGACCGACTTGGCTGCCGGCGCCGTGCCGGGAAAGGTCATCTCGGCCCTGCAGGCCGATCCCAGCATCAACTACGTGCTGTGCGTAACCGGCGGAGCGTCGACGGGTCTGTCGGCTGCGCTCAAGGCTGCCGGTCTCGACGGCAAGGTGACGGTCGGAGGTCAGAGCGCGACGCCCGCTGTGCTGCAGGAGATCAAGAGTGGCGACTTGTTCAAGGCGTGGACGAGCACCGGCACCGCCCAGGCGGCGTGGGCGCAGATGGACCAGGCATTGCGCGCCATCGAGAGATCAGAGGTGCTCCCCACGGGTCCGGAACTGCCCATCCAGCTGCTGACCGTCTCCAACATCGAGGACGTCCAGACCCAGTACGGCACCGACCCGAACTTTCGCGCAACCTTCGAGAAGCTCTGGAACCCCTAGGAAGTCACCATCCGGTGGCTGGAGGGACTTCGGAACTGTTCAGGACGAAATCGCGTCTACGCTCGGGCACTCCGATCGGGGGTCCAAAGCGATTGGCAATCCGAATCGAACACATTCGGTACCAGTCCAGCCCGCGACCACTGACGTGCCAGAACTCGAATGGAAGGCGCGGGAGACAGGATCACTCGAACAACCGCCGAACAAGGGCCCGAAACTGCTTGAGGCGCATACCTTCCGGCTCGTCGACATCAGGGGCCCCGGCCCTCCATCTGAAAGACCGAAAAGACAGGACAATCCGATGACGACCGAAACCCGGGTGCGTGTGGACGCGGCGATCAGTTCCCTGCGTTCGGGGCTGCCGATTGTGCTCTCGCATCAGACACGATTCGATGAGATCGAGGGTTACCTAGTCCTCCCCGCCGACCGCGCCACTACCGAGATCACTTCCTTCTTGGTTCGCCACACCTCCGGACTCGTCTGTGCGGCGGTCCCTGCTGCCGATTGTGAACGACTCTGGCTTCCGCCGATGTCCGGGACAAGAGGAGAAACTGGGTTCACCGTCACCCTGGATGCAATCGAGGGCACGACGACGGGAATATCTGCATCGGATCGAGCGACAACACTGCGACGGATGGCCAATCCACTAAGTACCGCGCAGGACTTCACCCGACCCGGACACGTCAGTCCTGTACGCGTACTCGAGCACGGCCGTCGCCGCGGTGAGTCCACCGTTGCAGATGCGGCGTCTGATCTGTGTCAAGCAGTCGGAGGGTCGCCAATCGCCGCGTTCGCGGCCCTGGTGTCAGAGATCGACGAGACCCTTCTCGCAGGTGAAATCGAATGCCACATGTTCGCAACTAGACACGGACTAAATGAAGTGACCATCGCCGATGTTGCACACTACTGCAGAACATCGCTCAATTACCTCGAAAAGGTATAGCTGCACAGCAACCTTTTGCGCCAGAGCCGCAGAGAAGAAAACTGCCGCTCGCAGAGACCTTGCCGCCGATAAATGCGAGCAAGAATTACCGCGAACAACAGCAGAGCACCGTCTCAGAACAATCGTTCCAGGACGTTATCCACTGACCACCCTCCCGTAAGGAATATTGTGAGCACAGAAGAAATAGCTTCGGATCGAACGTTTGCCCCACCGGAGCCGACCCGATCGGGCCGTTACTCGAATCGCAGGCGCGCATGGGGAATGACGGGTCTCGTCATGCTCCTCTTCGTCATCAACTATGCCGACAAGGCAGTACTCGGAATTATCGCCCAACCGCTGGCTCGTGAACTGGGGTTGACGTCAGCCCAGATCGGTTTGGTCGGCTCGCTGTTCTTCCTCGCCTACGCAGTCGGCGGCTTTCTGGCAGGGCCGATCAACAAATATCTGGCGTTGAGATGGTCGCTTGTGATCCTGGCAATCGTGTGGTCGGTGGCCATGCTGCCGCTCGTCATTGCAGCAAGCTTCACGATGCTCATCGTGACTCGCATGCTGCTCGGGTTCTCCGAAGGACCGAACAATGCGCTCACGCATACCGCGGTCTACTCCTGGCATCCGCCGGCCAAACGCGGTCTCCCGAGCGCGCTCCTCACCGGGTCAGGAGCGATCGCCAAGATCGCTCTCGCTCCTACCCTTGCGTTCGTCACGGTTCAGTTCGGCTGGCGTGCAGCGATCGTAGCGCTCTCGGTCCTCGCTGTGTTCTGGATGGTGGCATGGTTGTTCTGTTGGACCGAGGGTCCTTGCATCTCCGGAGCCACGCCGAGCGGCGAAACCGGGGTGGCGCTGAACACCGAGCCGAATGTTCCGTGGCGGCGCGTCTTCGGTACCCGCACATTCCTCTCCTGTAGCCTACTGATCATCAGCCTGATGGCGCTGAGCACTGTCGTGTTGACCTGGCTACCATCCTATTTCCAGGTCGGACTCGGCTACTCGGCCATCCAGGCTGGATCGATGTTCGCGCTACCCTCGGTCTTGGGATTGATCCTGGCGCTCGGCATCACATCCATCACGGACAAGATGCGCCAGCGCGGGGCCCGATCCCGCGTCGTACGGATCGGTGTTGCCGGTGTCACCGTCCTCATCAGCGGTTCGACCCTATTTGCGCTCCCCGCCATCGGAACCCCGGCCGTTGCTGTCGCGGTCGTCTCGATCGGGGCCGCCCTTGCCTCGGCTGCCATTCCGCTTGTCACCTCCACGATCTCCGAGTTGTGTCCGTCCCAGCAGACCGGCGGCACGATGGGCATGTTCTTTGCACTGATGTCGATCGGCGGACTGATTGCCCCGTACGCGACCGGCGTGGTAGTCGACCACGCAGCGACCGCGGCCGAAGGCTACGAACTCGCATTCCAGATATTCGGTGTAGTCGCTGCGGTTGCAGCGATACTGGTACTGGTCTTCGCGAACCCGGAACGCGATCGCAAGATCATTCGCCGAAGTGTGGTGCCCGTGTCGGTTGATGTCTCCTAGGGCATGTCTGACAATCTGCGAGTCCAGGCGATGACCGTGTTGAGGACGACCGCTGCTCGGTAGACGATCGCGAGCTTGTCGTACCGAGTGGCCAGGCCGCGCCACTGTTTCAGATGGCTGAACCGGCGTTCGACTACGGTGCGGCCGCGGTAGTCGACCGGATCGAAGGCCGGTGGTCGGCCACCACGCGGTCCGCGTCGACGGCGGT
>NZ_BAABFB010000098.1:0-983 GCF_039540555.1 Rhodococcus olei
TGTGGGGTCGATGGTAGTTGTAGTGGACATTCCAGACCGTGAGGGCCTCTGACCGCTGCGTCTCGCTGGTCCAGTCGCGGGCGTAGAGGAACTCCTCGGCCAGGATCCGGTTGTAGCGCTCGACCTTGCCGTTGTGGCGTGGGGTGTAAGGGCGGATGAACTGGTGACGTGTGCCGGCGAGAGTGCGCGCGAACACCGCCGAGCGGTAGCAGGGCCCGTTGTCGGTGACCACCCGGGTGAACCGGGCGATGCCGTGTGCGGCGAAGAACGCCTTCGCGCGGTTGATGAAACCGACTGCAGTGACACCCTTCTCGTCGGGTAGTGCCTCTGTGTAGGCGAGGCGGGAGAACCCGTCGACGATCGAGTGCAGGTACATGTAGCCGGTGCGGGTGCCGCGCTTCTTCGTCCGCTCGACCGTCTTGGCGTGTTCACTGCCACGGCCGTGCATGCGCCAGCCGCCACCGTCGGGTATCCGGCCGACCTTCTTGATGTCGACGTGCACCATGTGGCCCGGATACCGAGCGACGATGACGTTCGGGGGCTTGCGGTTGTCGGCCCCGTTTGGGTCGAGGAAGCGTCGTCGGTTGATACCCAAGCGCACCAGCCATCGACTGACGGTCGAGACCGACACCTGGTGCCCCTCGGCGGCGAGTTCACCGGCGATACGGCGGGCGGACCATTTCTTGTCGCGGCGCAGCTTTTCGATCACGGCGACCAACGCCGGGTCGAGCGTGGTCGGCTGGTGAGACGGGACGCTGGCGCGGTCCAGCAGGCCGGCTTCGCCGCTGGTGCGGTACCGGTTCACCCACTTCGACAGGCACTGGCGGGAGATGCCCGCCTCTGCTGCAACATGCGCGATGGGGCGGTGCTGACAGCGGTGGACGAGGCGCAGTCTCCCGGCAGGGGTCAGCGGGGCGTTACGGTGGGACACGCGGGTCTCTTTCTGGCAGGGACGAGTTGGTCGCACTTCTCATCCTGCCGAT
>NZ_BAABFB010000099.1:0-1271 GCF_039540555.1 Rhodococcus olei
TCAGCGGGGGTCTTCCAGCCGAGGATCTTTCGGGGCCGGTTGTTGACAGCGAATGCGACGGCTTCGAGGTCCTCAGCAGACCAACGAGACAAGTCGGTGCCCTTCGGGAAGTACTGGCGCAGCAGCCCGTTCGTGTTCTCATTCGTGGGTCGCTGCCACGGGGAGTGCGGATCGGCGAAGAACACTCTCGTGCCGGTATCGAGCGCGAACTGGGCATGCCCGGAGAGCTCCTTGCCGCGGTCCCAGGTGAGGGTCTTGCGGAGCTGTCCGGGGAGCCTCGTCATCGAGGCCGTCAGAGCGGCGTTCATCGCGACGGCGCCGTAACCACCGAGCGACAGACCGTTCTTCACGGCTGGTTTCTCGCCCCAGCCTTCCAACCGAGGAAGATGAACGAGGAGGATGGATCGGCTGCTGCGCTCGACGAGCGTGCCGATCGCGGACCGGCCTGTCCCGATGATCAGATCACCCTCCCAGTGGCCGGGAACCGCGCGATCCGCGGCTTCAGCCGGGCGTTGTGAGAGAACGACATCCGCGGTGACATGCCCTTGCGGCTTGTTCCGCGACCGCGCCCGAGGCTCCCGCAGCGCGCGGCCGGTACGCAGACACGCCACCAGTTCGCGTTTGAGCGCGCCACGGCCCTCGATGAACAGCGACTGGTAGATCGCCTCATGGCTGATGCGCATGGACTCATCATCGGGGAAATCCACCTTCAGCCGCTGCGATATCTGCTCCGGACTCCACGCCATCGCCCACCTCCTGTCCTGCCGATGCGGCTTGTTCAACCCCTTCCACGCTGGTGTCACCGGGCCGGTGACGATCGTGCCGTCGGGGAGCCGAACGCTGCCGGCGAGCCGTTCCTGCACGTACTCACGCAACCCGTCGTTGCCCACGAGCTTCGCGGGTTTCGGACGCTTCGCGGCCTGCTGCGCCTTCCACTGCGCCACCAGGGCGCGGTAGACCTGCTCACCGCTCCGGGTCGCCGCGTTGCGGCGCAGCTCGCGTGAGATCGTCCCCGGGTCGCGTCCGATACGTCGGGCGATCTCGCGGACGCCGATGTCCTGGGCGCGCAGTAGCGCGATCTCCTCGCGCTCGGCGAATGACAGGTAGCGGCCCGTGGGCTCGTCCAGGCTGATCGGTGGCATCCCGCCAGCGTGACGGAACCAGCGGGAGCCGACCGGCCATGACACGCCAACAGCTTCCGTCGCCTGCAGCGTCGTCACGCCCGAGGCGATCCGTCGCCAGAAGTCCCGCTGCACCGCACGCGACGGCTC
>NZ_BAABFB010000100.1:0-2662 GCF_039540555.1 Rhodococcus olei
TTCGGTTGATGATGCTGACGGCCAGGTTGGGACGCACGAGAGCGCCCCGACCAGTTTCGGATCGGGACGCTCTCATGTCCAATCGCGGATGGCGCGATTGCACCACTCCTCAGGGGAGCGGCACGCCTGGGCCTCGACCAGGTGCCGTGATCCCCAGCCCTATTCCGAGTCTCGGCAAACGAAGCAGAAGCTCACAGAGTGGGCGGTGAAGGGGAAGTTCGCTGAGATCGCGGAAGACGGGGATCCAGTGCAATTGGATCCGGACCACACTGTGCCGCCGGTAATCGCGTTGCTCAGCCCAGATCGGACCGGCGGAAGGTTGACGCAACCCACTCCGCTATTGACGAGCACGTCAGTCTGGCCACCCGTGTAATTCGTTCCGCTGAAAAAGCACGCCCTCCCGCTGGAGCAACTGGCCGCATCTGCCACGCCGGGTGCCGCCAGGCCCAATCCGACTGTTGCAGCGGTGGCCGCAAGCGCCGACAAAGTCCTTTTCACCTTCGACATAGTTCCTCCCCTTGACGTACTGATTACCGACTTCATTGCGAATCATTACCCATTGGTTTCGACAACCTAGGAACGAACCGGTCGGTCGTTATGGTATTGAGACGGTCTCTACGAGCTGAGGATGATCGAGAGCTGCGCGCGACTAGAATCCTGATCGACGGCCACATGGGCGTCCTGCGACCGCAGTCCCGTGAACGACTGCGTCACCCCTTCGCGTGGCGGAAGTGTCAGTACCTCAACGACTTCACTTGCCTCCGCAGACGTGACTCGTGGGGCGTAATGGGGTTCGCCTTCTCCCCACGGGAAGCCGGTGAAATCGACTTGGAGTACACACTTTCCCGCAACCGGCACTCGCTGAGTGTCACCATAACGGAGCGGAACGTCGACGAACCGTACTGACCATCCAAGCTGACCATCACCAGCGAACTGGTAGACGATACGTTCCACACCAGGGGCGGACTCACCCATGGGCGAGATTGACACGGTCTGGAGTTCCGCTGGCGTCGGCGGTGCGGATTCTGATGTCACTCCCAATCCGTCTGGAGGCGCCAGTGCTGGACCAGGCGGGTTTCCTCCCTGCCCGACAGCTATCTCGCCTGACCACCCTTCTGTGCGCGGACAGTGCGAAGGGGTCGAATCAGCGACATGTTCTGGCGGGTTGGTCGCCGCCCCGCAAGACATACATGCGATGAGTGCGAAGGCGACTGTCAAGATCGGAATGGGCTTCAGCGCCATTTGGGCACCTTTCACGCGAGTTGGGTGTCGTCAGGTTCTGTCATCGTGGACCACGTCAGGCGACCTCGGACACCGGAAGATCGGGTGACGGTTCCGGGGTGATGTTGACGGGCCGTTCGAGGAGCTTGCCCTTGTGGAACACCGCGCCGGCGCGCACGAGCGCGACCAGGTGCGGGGCGTTCACGGCCCGCCACCGGGACTGGGCGGCCTCGATCAGCTTGTAAGCCATCGCCATCCCCGCCGCCCTCGAACCAGGGCCCTTGGTGACCCTGGTGCGCAAACGAACGGTCGCGAAGGTGGATTCAATCGGGTTCGTGGTGCGCAGGTGCACCCAATGCTCGGCCGGGTACCGGAAGTACTCGAGCAGCACGTCGGCGTCGTCGGCGATCTTCGCGACCGCCTTCGGGTACTTCGCGCCGTAGTCCCGCGCGAACGCCGCGATCGCCAGCTGCGCCTTGTCGATGTCCTCCGCGGTGTAGATCTCCTTCATCGCCGCCAGCGCGCCCGGCTGCGCGGACTTCGGGAGCACGGCAAGAACATTGGCCTGTTTGTGGAACCAGCAGCGCTGTTCCCGGGTCTCGGGGAACACCTCCCGCAGCGCCTTCCAGAACCCCAACGCGCCGTCACCGACCGCCAGTGCTGGGGCGCGCATCCCACGCTGGCGGCAGTCCCGCAGCAGGTCCGCCCACGACTCGCTCGATTCCCGGTAACCGTCGGTGAGGGCGACGAGCTCCTTCCGCCCGTCGGCGCGGACCCCGAGCATCACCAGCAGGCACAATTTCTCCTGCTCGAGCCGCACTTTCAGGTGAATGCCGTCGACCCACAGGTAGACGTAGTCGACCTTCGAGAGATCCCGCTTCCCGAACGCGGCCGCTTCGTCCTGCCACTGCGCGGTCAAGCGGGTGATGGACGCGGCCGACAGGCCGGCCCCGCTGCCGAGGAACTGCTCGAGCGCCGGGCCGAAGTCACTGGTCGACAGGCCGTGCAGGTACAGCAACGGCAGCACTTCGGACACCTGCTCGGACTTGCGGGCCCACGCCGGCAGGATCGTCGACGAGAACCGCTTGCGTTCACCTGTCTCGGGGTCGGTGCGCCTGTCGTTGATGCGCGGGGCCTTGACCGCCACCGCTCCGGCGGCGGTCACGACCTCGCGTTCGGCGTGGTAGCCGTTACGGACAACCAGCCGGTGCCCGTTCTCGTCGACCTCACCGGCATGCCGGGCGATGTAGTCGGCGACCTCGGCCTGCAGGGCCGCGGCCAGCATCTGCCGGGCGCCGTCGTGGACGATCTCGTCGAGCAGTGACCGGCCCGCACCGACCGCGGTGCCGGTCTCGTTGGAGTCGTCGTCGTTGTTGTCCACTACCGTGAGCACGGGCGTGCCTTCCCGCCAGCGTTGGCGCGCTGGTCTTGATCAGAATTC
>NZ_BAABFB010000101.1:0-566 GCF_039540555.1 Rhodococcus olei
GCAATCTTCAATACCCGGCACATCCGCCGCCACGGGGATCCCGTCGGCGGCCAGCTCGCTCACGAGCGGGTAGAGCCTTTTCCCGGCAGGTTCGCCTGCGACAGGTACGCGGCGGCCCGGCGCAGGACCTCGTTCTCCTGCTCGAGCAGCCGGATCCGTTTCCGGGCTTCCCGCAGCTCGGAGTTCTCGCTCGCAGTGGTTCCGGGCTTGATTCCGTCCTCGACGTCGGCGGCCTTCATCCAGTTCGTCAGGCAGGACTCGCTGATCCCGAAATCAGCGGCGATCTGCTCCAGCTGCTGGCCCGGCTCGCGGTGGCGAGCCACGCGGACGACGTCGTCACGGAACTCCTTGGGATACGGCTTCGGCACGGGTACATCCTTCCAGCAGTGCCTCCCGGCACCACAGATCAGATGTCACCTATCCGTGCAGCAGTCCCGACCGTGTCGCCGGCATCCTCAACACCCTCGATCCTCAATACTGACAAGCCCGAGAACACCGTGATCCACCCCGGGTTTGCTGGAGGCTGTCAGGGTGTTACTCCCACGGGTGGTGAGAGCGCGTGTTCA
>NZ_BAABFB010000102.1:0-1049 GCF_039540555.1 Rhodococcus olei
GCTGATCGAAGAAGTCAGCGGCGATCTGCTTCAGCTGCTGGCCCGGCTCGCGGTTGCGAGCCACGCGGATGACGTCGTCACGGAACTCCTTGGGATACGGCTTCGGCACGGGTACATCCTTCCAGCAGTGCCTCCCGGCACCACAGATCAGAAGTCACCTATCCGTGCAGCAGTCCCTAGATGCACATCTGGTCGGCGGCGACGCCGGCGTCGCGCAGCCGAAGCGCGAGGGAGTACGGCTGAGGCAGTCGCCGTAGCGCCTGTTCGCGGGGTGAGATTGGTGTGGTCATGGTTTCAGGGTGCGTTCGCCCCGCACTGTCGGGTGGAGTAGTGAGCTACTCCAGTTGATGCCTGCGTTCGGGGTGAGTTTGGTTGTCGGTGGTGGTGGGTCGGCATCGTCTCGGCGCGGGCCGAATCGCTCGATCACCCTGAGTGGGGCTGTTGCGCCCGCCCCATACCCGGACCAGAAGGGGCGCAGCACAATCCGAGTCCGTCCTGGTCGAATCGGACGACTCCCAGCCGGCGACCTCGTGGGTCGGTGCACGGCATCTACTTCAGGAACACGCCGCGACCGAACCCGACCTGACAGCGACTGGAGCACTCGAAATCAGCTAGTATTCAGCACGACTCGTTGATCACTATGCGATCTTGCACCTGATCCGAAGTCCACCACTCCACGGGGCTCTATCGATGGGGACTGTCGTTCCCTGTGACCCCAGTGAACAATGGCGGGTAAGAGGTGAGTGAGATGGGCAACTTCATTCATCTGGCGGGAGACGCTGGATCTTCTGGTCCCGATTCCGCCCGCGGTAACTTCCTGGCTGGTTGATGTAGTGGGGAAGCGTTGGCAGGCGGGAATCATCCCCGGAGGCAGCTGAGGGACGAGTGGACCTGAGGCGATGGGTCGGCTCTCTTCCCGAAAGTGGGTCGCTGACCGGTCACTGATCTCGACTTCCTTGGCTCGCAATTGGATGGCGCTGCCTAGTGCCGCATCAGGCAACGTTTGCCCTGTTGACGATGTCGCGTAGCTTCTCGTCGGCAGCATGCCT
>NZ_BAABFB010000103.1:0-791 GCF_039540555.1 Rhodococcus olei
AGGTTCACGTCCGCACCCATGTGCTTGGACCCCATCACGTCGTACGCACCGCCGTACGCCTTGCGGGTGATCACCGTGATCTTCCCGACCGTCGCCTCACCGTAGGCGTAGAGCAGCTTCGCACCGCGACGGATGATGCCGTTGTACTCCTGCTCGGTACCCGGCAGGAACCCCGGCACGTCGACGAGGGTGACGATCGGCACGTTGAACGCGTCGCAGGTCCGCACGAACCGCGCCGCCTTCTCCGAGGCGTCGATGTCCAGACACCCCGCGAACTGCGTCGGCTGGTTCGCCACGATCCCCACGCTGCGGCCGTCGATCCGACCGAACCCGACGATGATGTTCGCCGCCCGCCCGGCCTGCACCTCGAGGAACTCGTCGTCGTCGAGCAGACGCCGGATCACCTCGTGCATGTCGTACGGCTGGTTCGCCGAGTCGGGGATGATCGTGTCCAGCTCGAGGTCCTCGTCCGTCAACGACTCCTCGATCGACCCGACGATCGGATCGGTCGGCTCCAGCCGCGGCGCCGCGGCCTGGTTGTTCGACGGCAGGTACGACAGCAGGTCCTTGACGTAGTCGAGGGCGTCCTGCTCCCCCGACGCCACGTAGTGGGCGACACCCGAACGGGCCATGTGGGTGTGCGCGCCCCCGAGGTCCTCCATCGTGACGTCCTCACCGGTGACGGTCTTGATCACGTCCGGGCCGGTGACGAACATCTGCGAGGTCTGATCGACCATCACCACGAAGTCCGTCAACGCCGGCGAGTACACGTGCCCACCCGCGGCCGGACC
>NZ_BAABFB010000104.1:0-1878 GCF_039540555.1 Rhodococcus olei
TCGCCCAGTGGCTACTGGTCCTCGGCGAACTCGTTCTCGACGTTCCGACCACCTCCACCGCCCGGATCCGGCAACTCTCCCGCGGGGGCCGACGCAAGAACGACCGCATCGACGCCGCCGCGGCCGCATGCGTCGCTGCGCTGCAGTGCGACGCCCGCCCGGTCGACCCCGAGGGGCCGACCGACGTCCTGGCGTTGCTCGATGAGCGTCGAAAAAATATGTGTAACAGTCGAACTCGTCTCGTCAATCAGTTGCACGCGTTGCTACGCCAGCTATTCGCCGGCGGCGCCCCGGCCTCGCTCACCGCCGCCACGGCCACGGCACTGCTGCGAGGCTTCCGTGCCCGCAGCGAGGTCGATCGGATCCGTGTCGGGCTCTGTCGCGACCTGATTGCCGACATCCGCCGCCTCGATGGTCAGCTCGCCGAGAACGAGAAGCAGATGACCCGTGCGCTCGACGAGCACGGCACCCGCCTACGCGAAATCGACGGTATCGGTCCGGTGACCGCCGCCTGCCTGATCGGCCGCACGGGACGCGCCAGCCGCTTCCCGACCGCCGCGGCGTACGCGAACTACAACGGTTCCGCACCGGTGCAGATCGCCAGCGCCGACACCGAGCGCCACCGGCTGTCCCGCTACGGTGACCGGCAGCTCAACAGTGCGCTCCACACCGTCGCGATGGTGCAGATCCGTATGCCCGCCAGCGCCGGCCGCGCCTACTACGACAAGAAGATCGCCGAAGGCAAAAGCCCCCGAGCCGCAACTCGCAGCCTGAAACGTCACCTGTCCGATCACGTCTGGCGCATCATGCTCGCCGACGACAAACGCAGCCACCGGCAACGCGAGAAGGAACCCGCAAGCGCGGCTTGATGCCATGAAAGGGGCGGGGCCTCCCGCTCCTCGTGGTTCCCGGCGAATGCTGGGGAATGTCACGTGCAACACGACCGAGGAGGCCCCTATGAGCGAGTATGACGGAAAACAGTTCGTCGGGATCGATTTGCACCGCAGACGATCGGTGATCGTCCGACAAAGCGACACCGGCGAGCAACTCTCGGCGGTCCGGATCGTCAACGACCCGGTGGCGTTGGCGCTGCAGATCGAGGAGTCCGGACCGAACCCCGAGGTGGTACTCGAAGCCACGTACGGCTGGTACTGGGCGGTCGACTCGCTGGAAGCGGCGGGCGCCACGGTGCATCTGGCACATCCATTGGGTGTCAAAGGGTTCCGATACAGGCGGGTGAAGAACGACGTCCGCGACGCCGGGGATCTGGCGGATCTGCTGCGGATGAATCGGCTGCCCGAAGCCTGGATCGCCCCGCCACCGGTACGAGAGCTTCGGGAGCTGGTGCGCTACCGCGCCAAGCTCGTCGCGCTGCGCTCCGGACTCAAGGCGCAGGTCCACGCAGTGCTCGCCAAGGCCGGCATCCTGATTCCCGTGTCGGATCTCTTCGGTGTCATCGGCCGCGAACGCCTCGCGAATGTACCCCTCGGCAGCGTGTACGCGCAGCGGGTGATCTCGCTGCTCGAGCTCATCGATGTCCTCAACGCGCACGAGGCCCGGTTCTTCGAACAGATCGCGGGCGAGTTACGCGGCCACCGCGGATACACGGCGCTCCAGGAACTGCCTGGCGTCGGTCCCACCCTCGCAGCAGTGTTCGTCGCCGAAATCGGAGACGTCACACGGTTCGTGGGCCCGGACCGGTTGTGTTCGTGGGCCGGGCTCACCCCACGCCACCACGAGTCCGACACCCTCGTGCACCGGGGCCACATCACCAAACAGGGCTCGAAGTTGGTGCGGTGGGCGGCGGTCGTGATCCACCCCGGGTTTGCTGGAGGCTGTCAGGGTGTTACTCCCACGGGTGGTGAGAGCGCGTGTTCA
>NZ_BAABFB010000105.1:0-1410 GCF_039540555.1 Rhodococcus olei
CGGGGAGCGCGACGCGTTGATCGACCACGCGAGCGGACGCCGCTGGACCTACACCCGGTTCGGGGCCGACGTCGACGCCCTCGCCGCCGGACTGCTCGGGCGCGGGATCGGCAAGGGTGACCGGGTCGGGATCTGGGCGCCGAACTGCCCGGAGTGGACGCTGGTGCAGTACGCGACCGCGAAGATCGGCGCGATCCTGGTCAACATCAACCCCGCCTACCGCTCCCACGAACTGCAGTACGTGCTCGAGCAGGCCGGGATCCGGTTGCTGATCTCCGCGCCCGTGTTCAAGACCTCCGACTACGCGGCGATGATCGAGCAGGTGCGCCCGCGGTGCCCCGACCTCGAGTCGGTGATCCTGCTCGCCGGGGAGGACTGGCAGCGGCTGCTCGCCGACGGCGCGGCCGCGCACGCCGCCGACCCCGCCGTGCTGGCCGCGGCGCAGGCCGGGTTGTCGGCGGACGATCCGATCAACATCCAGTACACGTCCGGGACAACGGGATTCCCCAAGGGCGCGACCCTGAGCCACCACAACATCCTCAACAACGGCTACTTCGTCGGCGAGTTGTGCCACTACACGCAGGCGGACCGGGTGTGCATCCCGGTGCCGTTCTACCACTGCTTCGGGATGGTGATGGGCAACCTGGCGTGCACCAGCCACGGGGCGGCGATGGTGATCCCGGCGCCGGCGTTCGACCCGGCCGCGACCCTGGCCGCGGTGCAGGCGCAGCGGTGCACGTCCCTGTACGGGGTGCCGACGATGTTCATCGCCGAACTCGCCGACCCCGATTTCGACTCCTACGACCTGACGAGTCTGCGGACCGGGATCATGGCCGGGTCCCCCTGCCCGGTCGAGGTGATGAAGCAGGTCATCGAGCGGATGGGCATGAGCGAGGTGTCGATCTGTTACGGCATGACCGAGACGTCGCCGGTGTCGTTGCAGACCCGCGCCGACGACACCATCGACCAGCGGGTGGGCACGGTCGGGCGGGTCGGGCCGCACCTCGAGGTCAAGATCGTCGATCCCGCGACCGGGCTGACGGTGCCGCGGGGGGAGCCGGGCGAGTTGTGCACCCGCGGGTATTCGGTGATGCTCGGGTACTGGAACAACCCGGAGAAGACCGGAGGAGCGGAGCCTGCGGAGCGACCGTACAAACTGGGGCCGATCGACGCGGCGCGGTGGATGCACACCGGTGACGTCGGGGTGATGGATCCGGGCGGGTATGTCGCGATCACCGGCCGGATCAAGGACATGGTCATCCGGGGTGGTGAGAACATCTATCCGCGGGAGATCGAGGAGTTCCTCTACACCCATCCCGACATCCTCGACGCGCAGGTGATCGGTGTCCCCGACCCGAAGTACGGTGAGGAGTTGATGGCGTGGGTCCGGATGCGGGAGGGTGCCGACCC
>NZ_BAABFB010000106.1:0-589 GCF_039540555.1 Rhodococcus olei
CGCTCGTCGACCGCTCAGTCCGGGATCCGTTGGCGCCGTTCGCCATGCACTCGTACAAGAGCTACTTCGTCACCACGGACCGCGGCGCCGCGCTCGGCTACCACGCCCGTCTCGGCATCGCGGTGGTCAGCGGCGATCCCATAGGCGACCCCGACCTGTTCCCGGTGCTGGTCGCCGGGTTCCGGGAGCACTGCCGGTCGCGGGGTTGGCGCATCATGGTCCTCGCGGCGAGCGAAGGCCGGCGGGGACTGTGGCCGGAACTGTGGGCGGTCCCGATCGGCCGGGACGTGGTCATCGACGTGGCCGGCTTCGAGATGGTCGGTCGCCGCTTCCGGAATCTGCGTCAGGCGGTGAGCCGGACCCGGAACGCGGGCGTCACGACCGAGGTGATCGCGGAGGCCGACGTGACCGAACCGCTGCGCGGTGAGCTCCGGGAGATCGCGGCGCACGCCCACGGCGGACCGTCGGACCGCGGATTCTCGATGATCCTCGACCACCCGCTCGACGGGCGGTGCCCCGGCATGCTGCTCGCGATCGCGCGGGACGCGGACGGGGTGGTGCAGGGATTCCAGCGGTACGGTGTCGCCGG
>NZ_BAABFB010000107.1:0-865 GCF_039540555.1 Rhodococcus olei
GGCGATGTAGACCATCGCTTCATGGTGGTCAGGCCGGGTCTCGTAGTCCCGGACACAGCGACGGTGCTTACAGATCCACGCGAAGGTCCGCTCGACGACCCACCTGCGCGGAAGCACCTTGAACCCTGTGACATCGCCAGGGCGCTTGACTATCTCGACCACCAGGGCGAGAACACATTTCGTCCAGCCGATGAGCCGTCCGGCGTAGCCGCCGTCGGCCCACACGAGCTCGACGGTGGAGAACCGGGCACGCAACGCCGCCAACAGTCGCACCGCGCCGTCCCGGTCCTGGATCCCGGCCATGGTCACCGCGACCGTCAGCAGCAACCCGTTGGTGTCGACCGCGATGTGCCGTTTGCGGCCGTTGGTCTTCTTTCCCGCATCGAATCCACGACTCGACCTCGGTACGGTGTCGGCTCCCTGCACCGATTGGGAGTCGATGATCGCGGCCGACGGCAGTGGAGTGCGCCCGTCCCGCACGCGGGTGCGGTCACGCAGTGCGTCGTGGATGCGCTGCCACACCCCGGCCCGGACCCAGCGGGCGAAGATGGCCCACACGGTGGTCGCCGGCGGGAACTCCGACGGCAGTTGCCGCCAGGCGATGCCGCCCCGTACGACATAGAAGATTGCGTCGAGAACTACCCGACGGCAGTGCTTTTCGGGGCGCCCACCTCGACCTTCGGTGTTGCCGAAAGGTGGGAGCAGGGGCTCGAGGAGTGTCCATTGTGCGTCGGTCACCGACGATGACGGGTACACCGCGCACCGGTGTCCACCGAGCTGATCGGGGGTAGGACATGACGGGCACAGCGCGATAGGTGAAGATGACAAGTGAGCTCCTGGTAGGGCAGGGACGTAAGCACTCACT
>NZ_BAABFB010000108.1:0-1394 GCF_039540555.1 Rhodococcus olei
GTGAATCCGGGTGCGGGTGACACGATCACGGTGAAGTCGCAGTTCGACCGGACCGGTGGTGTCGTGGAGTACATCCAGGCGGTGAAGGATGTGCATCCGACGTGCTGGACGTATGTGAACGGTTCGGCGAAGGTCGACGGTTCGTCTCAGGGTGTTGAGAGTCAGGGTGCCGATTTCGTTCGGGTGACGGGTAGTTGGGCGTTGTACCCGGCGATTTCGCCGAATCTGCGGACGTATGAGTTCTCGTACAAGGTCGGGGCGGATTGCCCGCGTGGTGTGGCGCAGTCGAGTTCGTTGTACTACTCGGGCACGCTCGGTTCGGGGAACTACCCGGACAAGGGTCCGGCGGTGACGGTTCGTAAGGACACGTCGTCGACGTCGTTGGCTGCGGTGTCGGGTGCGAAGGTCGGGCAGGTGTCGCAGTTGACGGCGACGGTGACCGGTGGTGCGCCGGGCAATGTCGTCGAGTTCTACGACGGGGCGACGAAGATCGGTGAGGGCCCGTTGGTGGGCACTGCGGTGTCGATCGGGTGGACGCCGGCGACGGCGGGGCAGCACAGTCTGTCGGCGAAGTTCTTGGACACGGCGGTGGCGACGGGGTCGCAGTCGGCGCCGCAGTCGGTGCAGGTTGGCGCGGCGGATGTGGCGACGTCGACGAGTCTGACGGTTCCGGCGACGGCGGCGACGGGTCAGGCGGTGGAGTTGAAGGCGACGGTGTCGCCGGCTCCGTCGGGTGGCACGGTGCAGTTCAAGGACGGCAACGCGAACATCGGTGGTCCGGTGACTGTGGTGAACGGTGTGGCGACGTTGTCGCAGTCGTTCGGTTCGGCGGGTGCGAAGTCGATCACGGCGGTGTTCTCGGGTGCTGGTGAGTTCCAGGCGTCGACGTCGCAGGTGTCGACGGTGACCGTTGCCGATCCGGATGTGGCGACGTCGACGAGTCTGACGGTTCCGCCGACGGCGACGACGGGTCAGGCGGTGGAGTTGAAGGCGACCGTCAGCCCGGCCCCGAACGGTGGCACGGTGCAGTTCAAGGACGGTGACGTCAACGTCGGTGGTCCGGTGACTGTGGTGAACGGTGTCGCGACGTTGTCGCACACCTTCGACGCGGCGGGCGCGAAGAGCGTCACCGCCGTCTACTCCGGTGCGGCCGGGTTCCTGACGTCGACGTCTTCTGCGTCGACGGTGACGGTGTCGGATCCGGCTCCGGTGGACGTCGCGACGGCGACGAGCCTGACCGCCCCGGCGACCGCGACGACGGGCCAAGCGGTCGAGTTGAAGGCCACCGTCAGCCCCGCTCCGAACGGTGGCGCGGTGCAGTTCAAGGACGGCAACACGAACGTCGGTGGTCCGGTGAACGTGGTGAACGGTGTCGCGACGCTGTCGCACACCTT
>NZ_BAABFB010000110.1:0-3098 GCF_039540555.1 Rhodococcus olei
GTGGATGCCTTGGCACCAGGAGCCGATGAAGGACGTAGGAGGCTGCGATAAGCCTCGGGGAGCTGTCAACCGAGCTGAGATCCGAGGATTTCCGAATGGGGAAACCCAGCACGAGTGATGTCGTGTTACCCGCACCTGAATATATAGGGTGTGTGGAGGGAACGTGGGGAAGTGAAACATCTCAGTACCCACAGGAAGAGAAAACAACCGTGATTCCGTGAGTAGTGGCGAGCGAAAGCGGAGGAGGCCAAACCGCGGGTGTGTGATAGCCGGCAGGCGTTGCACTCGTGGGGTTGTGGGGTCATCTTTGTCAGTTCTGCCGAGCTGGCCGACAGTAAGAAATCATCGTGTTAGTCGAAGTGGTCTGGAACGGCCTGTCGTAGAGGGTGAGAGTCCCGTAGACGAAAACGCGTTGACTGTCGTAGGTGATGCCCAAGTAGCAGCGGGCCCGTGAAATCTGCTGTGAATCTGTCGGGACCACCCGATAAGCCTGAATACTCCCTGGTGACCGATAGCGGACTAGTACCGTGAGGGAAAGGTGAAAAGTACCCCGGGAGGGGAGTGAAATAGTACCTGAAACCGTGCGCTTACAATCCGTCAGAGCCTGTGCCACTTCGGTGGGTGGGTGATGGCGTGCCTTTTGAAGAATGAGCCTGCGAGTTAGTGGCATGTCGCGAGGTTAACCCGTGTGGGGTAGTCGTAGCGAAAGCGAGTCCGAATAGGGCGACGTAGTGGCATGTTCTAGACCCGAAGCGGAGTGATCTACCCATGGCCAGGGTGAAGCGACGGTAAGACGTCGTGGAGGCCCGAACCCACTTAGGTTGAAAACTGAGGGGATGAGCTGTGGGTAGGGGTGAAAGGCCAATCAAACTCCGTGATAGCTGGTTCTCCCCGAAATGCATTTAGGTGCAGCGTCGCGTGTTTCTCGCCGGAGGTAGAGCTACTGGATGGTCTAGGGGGCCCACAAGCTTACCGAAATCAGCCAAACTCCGAATGCCGGTGAGTGAGAGCGCGGCAGTGAGACTGCGGGGGATAAGCTTCGTAGTCGAGAGGGAAACAGCCCAGATCGCCGGCTAAGGTCCCTAAGCGTGTACTAAGTGGAAAAGGATGTGGGGTCGCGAAGACAACCAGGAGGTTGGCTTAGAAGCAGCCACCCTTGAAAGAGTGCGTAATAGCTCACTGGTCAAGTGATCCTGCGCCGACAATGTAGCGGGGCTCAAGTACACCACCGAAGCCGCGGCATTCACACGAGCCCGCCTTACCTCTACGGGGGTGGGGCCAGGTGTGTGGATGGGTAGGGGAGCGTCGTGCAGCCGTGGAAGCGGCGGAGTGATCCAGCCGTGGAGGCTGCACGAGTGAGAATGCAGGCATGAGTAGCGAAAGACAAGTGAGAAACTTGTCCGCCGAATGACCAAGGGTTCCTGGGCCAGGTTAATCCGCCCAGGGTGAGTCGGGACCTAAGACGAGGCCGACAGGCGTAGCCGATGGACAACGGGTTGATATTCCCGTACCCGTGTGAACGCGTCAATGGTGAATCAGTGATGCTAAGCGCCCTGAAGCCGGCTGTGCGCCTTCGGGTGTGTGGTGGGTGGATGCGCGTGATCCGATCTGGTAGTAGCCAAGCGATGGGGTGACGCAGGAAGGTAGCTGGGCCAGTCAGTGGTAATACTGGTGTAAGCGTGTAGGGAGTGGCATAGGCAAATCCGTGCCGCACATATCCTGAGACGTGATGCGTAGCCGAATGAGGCGAATTCAGTGATCCTATGCTGCCGAGAAAAGCCTCTAGCGAGTTTTCACACGGCCCGTACCCCAAACCGACACAGGTGGTCAGGTAGAGAATACCAAGGCGATCGAGATAACTATGGTTAAGGAACTCGGCAAAATGCCCCCGTAACTTCGGGAGAAGGGGGACCTCTGCTGGTGATCCAACGTGCTTGGTGAGCTGGTGGGGGTCGCAGAGACCAGTGAGAAGCGACTGTTTACTAAAAACACAGGTCCGTGCGAAGTCGTAAGACGATGTATACGGACTGACGCCTGCCCGGTGCTGGAAGGTTAAGAGGACCGGTCAGCCACTTCGGTGGCGAAGCTGAGAATTTAAGCCCCAGTAAACGGCGGTGGTAACTATAACCATCCTAAGGTAGCGAAATTCCTTGTCGGGTAAGTTCCGACCTGCACGAATGGCGTAACGACTTCTCAGCTGTCTCAACCATAGACTCGGCGAAATTGCATTACGAGTAAAGATGCTCGTTACGCGCGGCAGGACGAAAAGACCCCGGGACCTTCACTATAGCTTGGTATTGGTGTTCGGTTCGGTTTGTGTAGGATAGGTGGGAGACTGTGAAGCGGGCACGCCAGTGTTCGTGGAGTCGTTGTTGAAATACCACTCTGATCGTATTGGACATCTAACCTCGGACCATGATCTGGTTCAGGGACAGTGCCTGGTGGGTAGTTTAACTGGGGCGGTTGCCTCCCAAAATGTAACGGAGGCGCCCAAAGGTTCCCTCAGCCTGGTTGGCAATCAGGTGTCGAGTGCAAGTGCACAAGGGAGCTTGACTGTGAGACTGACAGGTCGAGCAGGGACGAAAGTCGGGACTAGTGATCCGGCACCGGCATGTGGAAGCGGTGTCGCTCAACGGATAAAAGGTACCCCGGGGATAACAGGCTGATCTTCCCCAAGAGTCCATATCGACGGGATGGTTTGGCACCTCGATGTCGGCTCGTCGCATCCTGGGGCTGGAGTAGGTCCCAAGGGTTGGGCTGTTCGCCCATTAAAGCGGCACGCGAGCTGGGTTTAGAACGTCGTGAGACAGTTCGGTCTCTATCCGCCGCGCGCGTTAGAAACTTGAGGAAGGCTGTCCCTAGTACGAGAGGACCGGGACGGACGAACCTCTGGTGTGCCAGTTGTCCTGCCAAGGGCACTGCTGGTTAGCTACGTTCGGAAGGGATAACCGCTGAAAGCATCTAAGCGGGAAGCCTGTTCCAAGATGAGGTTTCTCACCCCCTCGAGGGGGTAAGGCCCCCGGCAGACCACCGGGTTGATAGGCCAGAACTGGAAGCACGGTAACGTGTGCAGGTGACTGGTACTAATAGGCCGAGGA
>NZ_BAABFB010000111.1:0-601 GCF_039540555.1 Rhodococcus olei
CTACGAGATCGACCAGGACAGCTGGGACGTCGTCGGTCTGCGCGGCACCGGCAGCAAGGACCTGATCGTCAAGAACGCCTTCATTCCGACGCACCGCACGCTCGACGCCGCGAAGGTGTTCGACGGGACCGCGCCGAAGGAGGCGGGCCGCACCGAGACGCTGTACAACTTCCCGTTCTCGTGCATCTTCCCGCTCGGCATCACCTCCTCGCTGATCGGTATCGCCGAGGGTGCGCTGGCGTGTCACATCGCGTACCAGAAGGAGCGGGTCACGGTGGCGGGCACCGCGATCAAGGAGGACCCGTACGTGCTGTTCGCGATCGGTGAGGCCGCGGCCGAGATCGCCGCGTCGCGGGCCGCGATCCTCGAGACGGTGGACCGGTTCTGGGACATGACCGAGAAGGGCCGGGAGGTGACCTTCGAGCAGCGGGCGATCGGTCGTCGCACGCAGACGGCCGCCGCGTGGCGGGTGGTGCGTGCGGTCGACGAGATCTTCGCCCGTTCCGGTGGCGGTGCGCTGCAGAACAAGCTGCCGATGCAGCGGTTCTGGCGGGACGCGCACGCCGGTCTGGCGCACGCGATCCACGTGCCGGGCTCGATC
>NZ_BAABFB010000112.1:0-521 GCF_039540555.1 Rhodococcus olei
CGGGGGTCTTGTGCGTGGCGTAGATGCCCCTATGGATGTCAAGCAGCCGCAGGGCATGTGGTGACGTCGGGTCGGGGTTCGGTGAGGATCTGGTAGATCTCTCGGGCGATGTAGCGTTTGAGGCACCGGATCACCTCCCGTCGGGTCTTGCCTTCAGCGAGGCGCCGTGCCAGGTAGGCGCCGGTCGGGGCATCCCAGCGCAGGCGGGACAGGGCGATGCGGTAGAGCGCGGCGTTGGCCTGTCGGTTGCCCCCGCGGTTGAGGCGGCGACGGGTGGTCTTGCCGGAGGACGCGTCGACCGGATTGACGCCGCACAGGGCCGCGAAGGAGGCCTCGCTGCGCAGTCGGTCGGGATTGTCACCGGCGGTGATGAGCAACGCTGCTGCACTGTCCGGGCCGACGCCGCGGCGCTCGAGCAGTGTCGGCGCATGGCCGGCGATGACATCGGTGATCCGGCGTTCCAGGTCGCGGATTTCGGTGCCCAACTCGAGGATTCTGCGGGCCAGCAGTCGCAGCGTGTA
>NZ_BAABFB010000113.1:0-890 GCF_039540555.1 Rhodococcus olei
GAGTTCGGTGCGCATGTGGTCGGCGATCGACCAGCCGACCAGACGCCGCGAGTGGCAGTCGATGACCGTGGCCAGATACAGGTTGGTGCCGTCGGTGATCGGTAGGTACGTGATGTCACCGACGTACTTTCGGTTGGGTTCATCCGCGGTGAAGTCACGCCCCAGCAGGTCGGCGACCTTCTGATCCGCGGGCTCGGGGATCGTGGTGCGCACCGCGCGGCGGCGCCGGTACCCGACGATGCCGTGTTCGCGCATGACGCGGGCAACCCGTTTGTGGTTGACCCTCTGCTCCGTGGGGACACCGTCGTTGATCTCGGCGGTGATCCTCGGTGCCCCGTAGGTGGTGTCGACGGTGTGCACAGCCCTTATCCGCCCGGCGAGCCGTGCATCGGCCTCTGCCCGCGCCGCTCTCGCGGGTGCAGCCCGCTGCCAGGCGTAGTAGGACGAGCGCTCGATCTCGACGAGCTCGCACAGCCGCTTCACCTCGTAGGTGTCGCAGTGGTCGGCAACGAACTGGAAGCGGCTCACCAGTTCGTCTCCCCTGCGAAATACTTGGCCGCCTGACGCAGAATCTCGCGTTCGGTGGTCAGCTTGGTCTTCTCTGCCCGCAGTGCAGCGTTCTCGGCCTCGAGTCGGGCGATCCTCGCTTCCGGGGTCTCCGGCACACCACCGGGATCGCCCGCACTCGAGCTAGCCCGTGGCGAGCCTGTGGTGACGGCCCCGCCGACGGTCGTTTTCCTACCGGTGCCGTACCGGTCGATCCAGTGTCGCAGGGTGCCGCGCTCGACACCCAGGTCCGCTGCGATCCCGCGGATCGTCGCTTCGGGAGTCGACTCGTACAGGTCAACCGCCTGCCGTCGGAACTCCTCGGAGTAATTCTTCCCTGCCAT
>NZ_BAABFB010000114.1:0-1187 GCF_039540555.1 Rhodococcus olei
ACAGGGAGGACGGCGATGACCGTTATCGATTCCATGCACACGGTGACCGGACCGGGGCTCGAGTCCGCCGGCCACAACCGCCGCGACAGCGTCGGAGACGGACGGCTCGAATGGACGTCGGCCTGCCCGCTGAGCAGGCTCATCCCGGGGCTGGGGGTCGCGGTCCTGCTCCGCAACGGGGAACAGGTCGCGCTGTTCCTGCTCGACGACGGCTCGCTGCGCGCGGTCGGCAACCTCGACCCGTTCGGGCGGGCCGCGGTGATGTCCCGCGGCCTGGTCGGCGACCGCGCGGGTGAGCCGACCGTCGCCTCGCCGCTGCTCAAGCAGGTGTTCTCGCTCGTCGACGGGCGCTGCCTCGACGACGAGTCGGTGCGGTTGCCGGTCTACGACGTGCGGGTGTGGGCCGGGGTGGTGCAGGTGCACAGCCCGCTGCAGGCGGGTGCGGCCCGCGTATGACGATGACCACGACGACGGCGAGGGCGGCGATGGACGAGACGTACAGCGGCGGGCCGCTGGGGGGTTCGGAGCCACTCAAGGGGTTCACGGTCGGGGTGACCGCGGCCCGTCGCTGCGAAGAGTTCACCACCCTGCTCACCCGGCGGGGCGCGACGGTCGTGCAGGCCGCCGCGATCCGCATCGTCCCGCTCGTCGACGACGCCGAGCTGGAGCGGGTGAGCCGGGAGCTGATCCAGCGGCCCGCGGAGATCACGGTGGCGACCACCGGGATCGGGTTCCGCGGATGGATGGAGGCCGCCGACGGCTGGGGGCTCGCGGAGGACCTGGGACGGGCGCTGGGCCGGTCCCGGATCCTGGCCCGCGGGCCCAAGGCGAAGGGCGCCATCCGTGCCGCTGACCTGAGGGAGGAATGGTCGCCGGCCTCGGAGTCCTCCGCAGAGGTGCTCGACCACCTGCTCGCCGAGGGGGTGGAGGGCAAGCGGATCGCGGTGCAGCTGCACGGCGCCACAACGGAGTGGGAGCCGCTGCCCGACTTCTGCGAGGTGCTCCGACTGGCCGGGGCCGAGGTCGTCCCGGTACCCGTCTACCGGTGGACGCCACCGGACGACCAGAGCGCGATGGACCGGCTGATCGAGCTCACCGTCACCGGCGGGCTCGACGCCGTCAGCTTCACCAGCGCCCCCGCGGTCGCGTCGATGTTGATGCGCGCCAAGGAGATCGGGCTCGTCGAC
>NZ_BAABFB010000115.1:0-681 GCF_039540555.1 Rhodococcus olei
CGGTCAGGTCAGGATATAGCCGACTCGGCGTGCCGCGCCGGCGAGCCTTGAAGCGAGCCCGGGGTGGTCGAGCGGCAAGGAGAGCGCGGGGGTAGGTGGGAAGGCGGATGCGGCCGGGGTGAACAACGCCAGACACAGTCCGCCGGAGAACCGTCCGCGGTAGGCCAGGCCGTCCAGGTCGGGGTGGGCAGCACGGATGGTGCGGGCCCAGTGCTGGGCGATCCCGTGGGCTGCGGTGCCGAGCGCGAAGTTCCCGCCGACTCGAGTCGGCCACCGACCGTCGCCGAACCCGGCGACGTCGAGCAGGCACAACGGTCGAGTGAACTGCAGACCTGTCAGGTACGGGGTTCCGGCCGTCCGGTCGATGACGTGGGTGGCTTGGAACATCTCGGCCAGCGCGCCCGGGACGTCGCTTGCGCCGTACCAGACACCGTGGCGAGGATGGTCCTTGCGTGGGCGGGGGTGAGGATCGAAACGCAGGATCGGCCCGTACGTGCGCAGTGCATTCCACGGCAGCACGTGGGTACCGGACGTGCGATGCACACGCCAGATCATGGTGTCGGCCGGAAGTTCGAGGTACTCGTCCGGCTGGATGCCGGCGGCGCGTAGCGCATCGACACCCGGAGGGTGGGGGAGTGGCGGCACCTGTCAGGCCCACAGGTAGGCGTCGACGACATCGAC
>NZ_BAABFB010000116.1:0-695 GCF_039540555.1 Rhodococcus olei
GCGGAGGAGCGGGGGATGGATTCGGCGACGGTGTCGGATCATTTCCAGCCGTGGCGGCACAACGGTGGGCACGCGCCGTTCTCGCTGGCGTGGATGACGGCGGTGGGGGAGCGGACGAGTCGGTTGCAGTTGGGGACGTCGGTGTTGACGCCGACGTTCCGGTACAACCCGGCGGTGATCGCGCAGGCGTTCGCGACGATGGGGTGCCTGTACCCGGGGCGGGTGATGCTCGGGGTCGGCACCGGGGAGGCGCTCAACGAGGTCGCCACCGGGTATGCGGGGGAGTGGCCGGAGTTCAAGGAGCGGTTCGCGCGGTTGCGGGAGTCGGTGCGGTTGATGCGGGAGTTGTGGACCGGGGAGCGGGTCGACTTCGAGGGGGAGTACTACCGGACGGTGGGTGCGTCGATCTACGACGTGCCCGAGGGTGGGATTCCGGTGTACATCGCGGCGGGTGGTCCGGTGGTGGCGCGGTATGCGGGTCGGGCGGGGGACGGGTTCATCTGCACCTCGGGCAAGGGGATGGATCTGTACACGGAGAAGTTGATGCCTGCCGTCGCCGAGGGTGCGGGGAAGGCGGGGCGTGAGGTGGCCGGGATCGACAGGATGATCGAGATCAAGATCTCCTACGACACCGATCCGGAGTTGGCGTTGGAGAACACGCGGTTCTGGGCGCCGTTGTCGCTGACGCCGGAGCA